>CAXTNS010000208.1:0-9978 GCA_964245465.1 uncultured Thermoanaerobaculia bacterium | reverse complement strand
CAACATGGCGGCAGTGCCGGCGTCGCTCGCCGCCGCCGAGCTGTTCGGCGCCGCCCGTGGCGCCTTCACCGGCGCCGACCGCCGGCGCGACGGCTTCTTCGCCCGCGCCCATGGCGGCACGCTCTTCCTCGACGAGGTCGGCGAGATGCCGGTCGAGGTGCAGACGCTTCTCCTGCGCTGCCTGGAGACCGGCGAGATCCAGCCCGTGGGCGAGGCGCCGCGCCGCGTCGACGTGCGCCTGGTGGCGGCCACCGACGCCGACCTGGAGAGCGCGGTGGCGGAAGGCCGGTTCCGCGCCCCCCTCCTCTACCGGCTGGAGGGTTACCGCATCCGCCTGCCGCCGCTACGCGAGCGGCGGGAGGACTTCGGCCGCCTGCTGGTCGAATTCCTCCGCCAGGAGCTTCTGGCGGTGGGCGAGCCCGAGCGCCTGGAGGCCGATCCGCCGTGGATGCCGGCCGAGCTCGTGGCGCGTCTGGTCCTCCACCCCTGGCCGGGCAACGTGCGCCAGTTGCGCAGCACCGTCCGCCAACTGGTGATCGCCAACCGGGGCCGGAGCGAAGCGGTTCTCGATCCGGCGCTCGCGGAGGCCCTGAAGGGGTCCGCCGCGGCAGCGCCGCCTCCTTCTCCTTCCCTGCCCCCCGTGCGCACTGAAGCCCGCAAGCCCGCGGACGTGACCGAAGAGGAACTCATCGCTGCCCTGAAGGCCACTCGCTTCCGGCCTCACGCCGCCGCCCGCAAGCTCGGCATTCCGCGTCCCTCGATCTATCACCTGATGAAGAAGAGCCCCCGTCTCCAGACGGCCGCCGACATGGGCCGTGAGGATCTCGAAGCCGCCCTCCGCCGCTCCGGCGGCGACGTGGCCGCCATGGCCGCGACCCTCGAAGTCTCCGAGCAGGGCCTGCGCCGCCGCCTGCGCCAGCTCGGGTTGCTGTAGCGCCGGGCTCTGCCGGCCGTTGACGTTCATCGACGTTCATCGACGTTCCGTCACGTTCAGAAAGGGTTTTCATCGCCGCTCCCGCCGGATGGCGCAGGGGAGCTTCACCCTGGCATATACCTTGTAAAGCTTAGCCTCAGTGGCCACCACAACAAACCTGTAACAGGCGCTCCATGCGCCATGAAAGGAGCCTCACCATGTCCGATTTCACCGCTCACCTCTACCAGACCAACGTCAGCAACGAGAGCTCAGGCGGCGGAGCCATCACCCTCACCTCCTCGGGCGGCAGCTACCAGGGAAGCGTCGATTGGCAGATCAACGGCGTAGGCAAAGTCGCGGCCAAGCTCAGCGGCAGCAGCGTCACGAACGGCAAGAACCTCACTCTGATCGATCTGCATTCCACCGACGGCCAACTGCGTCTCACCCTCATCCAGAACCCTTACGAAAGCCGCGTTTCCTATGGTGGCTGCGCCGCCCACGGGGGATACATCTACAACCTCACCGTGGTTGCCAAGAGCTGAACGATAGCGCCTGCCGCGCATAACCCTCCGAGCTTCCCGTCGTGCTCAGATTCGGGCCCGCCCTCCGTGCGCCGTCACGGGAGGCGGGCCCGGATCACATTGCCGCCCGAGAATGTCATGGCGGCACGGACCTTGCTAATACAATGTATAGCAGCGCCACAAACAGTCGGTCCGGTCGTGGCACCCGCGATCATTTTCAGGAACCTTTTTCAGAGAGGAGACGGCCCATGGCTTTACCTGTCAAATATGTTATAGAGATGGGGCTCGACAGCGACGTTGGTCCTCGGTACGACGGAACCTATCCTCATCTCATGAGTCTCGCCAGGGTTGAGAGCTGGCCGGAAAAAAAGCCGCCTGCGGACGCCGGGAAGCCGTGCTGGTTCACTGGCTTCCAGCCCGGTGACCAGTTCGTGTTCCGTGCCTGCGACTACACACAGGGCGCTTACGAATCTTCGAAGCTCGAAATTAAAGGTTTATACGTTGTTTTTCTCGACACGCGGAATCCAAGGTATCTCGCCCCCGGCCTCATTGACCACGTGGTGTGCACCGGCCACCAGTATTTTCCCGAACCGGGTTGGGAAAGCGTGGTGATCCCCGGCGCGCCGGGCTGGTGTTTTTTAGATGGCAAATCCAAGGAGAGCATCCTTTCGTTCAATCAGGTTCAAAAGGGAACCAGAGCGCTCCTGAGAGTCAGCGTCGCCGCCACCTACACCAACGATGAGGGGGGAGTGGAGCTCCGCTGGTTCACTCACGATCCGGAGATCATCGTCGGCGAGGGTGGACCTCCCACCTAATTGCCGCCGAGATCGCTCAAAAGGCGTTGATATCGGGTGTCACCGCGTAGCGCCAGCAGGTCGGGCTCGCGTCCCGCCTCGGCGGGTGGAAAGCCCTGTTGGAACGCCTGCTGGAGAAAACCGAGGGCCTGCTCCCGGTCCCTCAGCACCTCGCAGGCGATGGCTTGGCGAAACAGGGAGCGGCCCTCGGTGGTCTCGACCTGTGCGATCTCGCGCCGGGCCGCCTCCCCCTGGCCCGCCTTGGCCAGATAGAGGGCCAACTGGCTGCGCAGCCGGGCGTTACCGGGCTCGCGTCCGACCTCCGGTGTGAGCAGGCGGGCGGCGTGAAGGAAGGCTTCCGGGGCCTCGTTGCGGCGATGGGGGATCTGGCGCCAGGCATCGCCCAGGTTGCCCCACATGGTGTGGCGGCTCGCGCCTTCCGGGAAGGCGAGAGCTTTCTGATAGGCCGCCGCCGCCTCGGGATAGAGGCCCTGGTAGAAGTACGCTGTTCCCAGGTTGGCATAGAGCGTCGACATCGGCTTGACCTGGAGGGCCCGCTTCAGGAGCTCCGCGGCTTCCGGCAGGCGACCGTCCGCGATGAGGGCTCCGGCCAGATTGCGCAGGCCGTAGACGCCGTCGGGAGCCAGCTCGATGCTCTTGCGGTACTCGGCCTCAGCCTCCTTCATGCGGCCGCCGCGGAAATACAGGGTGCCGAGCAGGTCATGGAGGGTACGGTCCGTGGGACGCAGCTCGATGGCCTGCCGGAAGCCCGCCTCGGCCTGTTCCGGCCGGTCCAGGGCTTGGTGGATCTCGGCCAGGCCGCGGTAGGCGTCGGCATTCCTGGGATCGAGCGTGCGCGCCTGCTCGAGCTCGGCCCGGGCTTCGTCGTGCCGGCCCGCTTTCAGCAGGACGAAACCGAGGCTCACCCGCGCGGCGGGAAGCTTGCCGTCGAGCTCGACGGCATGGCGGGCCACGGCCAGGGCTTGGTCGAGCCACATCGCGTCGCCCCCTTCCTCGCCCAGCTTGCGCCAGTAGGCCCGCGCCAGCCCGGCGTGCGCCTCGGCAGAGCCCAGGTCGTTTTCGACCAGACGCTGGAAGAGCGCTACCGCCCGATCGAGGTTGCCCGGCAGGTCGTAGCGGTCGAGCGCCGCCCAGGCCTCTTTCTCCAGGGCCTCGGCTTCGGCCCCGGAGAGCGGCCGGGCGGCGGCTGGAAACGGGCGGGCCGCATCGGAACGAAGGACAGTCGCCGGCTCGCGAGGGTCGCCCCGAAAACGCCATGCGAAGGCGGCTCCGGCCAGGAGGACAACCACCAGCACAGCTCCCATGGCGAGCCGCGCCGGGTGCTGTCGGCGGGTCCAGAGGCTCCAGGAGTCGCGGGCGACCGCCGGCATCACGGCGGTGAGCTCGGTCGCCGTCTCCCCACCGCCATCGACGACTGTATGGGCGAGCTCCGCCGCGAGGCGCCCGAGGCGCAGGGCCACCTCCGCGGCGCTCGTGGGGCGCAGCTCCGGCGCCTTCTGGAGCAGTTGGTGGATCAGAGCGGCGAGACCGCCGGGCACCGCCGGAGGCAGTGGCGGGGGCGGCTCGGCCACGACGCGGTGCAACGTCTCGGCGGCGGTCGCGCCCTGGAAAGGCGACCATCCGGTGACCATCTCATAGAGCAGCACGCCGAACGAAAAGAGATCCGCCCGCGGTCCCACGGCGTACCCCCGGGCCTGCTCCGGGGCCACCGTGCGCAGCGTGCCGAGCACCACCCCGGTGCGCGTCAGAGACTCTTCGCCGCTTTCCGCCTGAAGCTCCCGGACCAGCCCGAAATCGAGGATCTTGGCGGCCGGCTGGCCTGCCTGCGCGATCAGCACGTTCTCGGCCTTGAGGTCCCGGTGGACGATGCCCTGGGCGTGGGCGGCGGCCAGCCCTTCCGCGATCTGCCGGCCGTACACGAGCACCTGGCTCAGAGGGAGAGGACCGCTGACGGTCAGGTCCGCGAGCCGCGGCCCGTCCACGAGCTCCATGACGATCCAGTCACCCTGGCCGGTTTCGATGAGATCGTAGACCTGGACGATCGCCGAATGGCTGAGACGTGCCGCGGCCCGGGCCTCCCGGCGCAGCCGTTCCCGTGCGCTCGCCGAGTCGCGATTGGAGCGCAGGCGCTTGATGGCCACGTGGCGGCCCAGCCGGCGGTCGAAGGCCAGGAAGACCTCGCCCATTCCGCCAGCCCCGAGACGCCGGTCGAAGCGGTAGGGTCCCAGATCGCCGGGAACCTCGGCGCCGTCCTGCTTCGGACTCTGTGGCTCCACGTCCCTGGAATGATACCGCTCTTCGGCAGTTTCTGCGAAGAGCTCTACGACCGCCTCTTGCAAACCCCAACGCTTCAGATCAATCTAAGGAGAGAAGGGAGATCTGCCATGATCCGGAGACACGCTCTTCTTCTCGTTTTTTCCCTCCTCTCGTTCGTTCCCTGCTGCCGGCTGGCGGCGCAATCTCCGCCGGTCGCCGATCTCTGCGTCGTCCGCAACGGCCGTTTCCTCTGTGATACGGCGCACGACGGCGGGACGGCGGAGCTGCGGCTGCGCTTCGGCCAGGCCGGGGAGCCGGCGTTCCTGGCCGACCTCAACGGCGACCGCCGGGCGGACCCCTGTGTCTTCCGGGACCGCCGTTTCCTCTGCGACACGGCGCACGACGGCGGCGCGGCCGAATTGGAGTCCTTTCGCTTCGACAGCGTCCCCGCGGATGCCGAGCTCCTGCTGGCCGACGTGGATGGGGAAGAAGATCACCTGGCGGAGCCCTGCTACCGCTCCGGGACCCAGTGGGTCTGCCTGGTGTGGAACCCCTTCGTCGGCGTCCACCAGAATTCCTGGACTTTTGGGACCGGCACGGGGCGCGCGTTGCTCGGCGACGTGGACGGCAATGGGCTCGCCGATTTCTGCGTGTTCCGCCAGGGCCTGGTCGTCTGCCATGCCTTCGACGAGCAGACGGGCGTTTTCAACACGTTGTCCTTCGACCTCCGCGGCTCTTTCAGGCCGGGGGGCACCACGCCCCTGCTGGGCGACGTGAACGGCGACGGCCGGGTGGACCCCTGCATGTACAACTCCGGCGAGCTCGTCTGCGGGATCTTCGCGCCGGCGGGCGGACTGCCGCAGAGCCTCGTCCGGGAGACGTTCGGCGTGGCGGGCGACGTCGCGGTGCTGGGGGACGTCGACGGTCTCTAGAGCTGCCTTGACTTGTGTCGGCGGCTGGAGTAATATTTCTTCCTCAGCGGTGCCAGTGGTTGGCTCGCTGGCACCAAAGCCAGAAATTTCGAACAGAGACCTGGTTCCCAACAGGTCTCTTTCGTTTTTTTGGCCACAGAAAGAGAGAACAGAATGCGCAACACGGGTAAAGTCAAATGGTTCAATGACAGCAAGGGATTTGGATTCATCACGCCGGAGGATGGGAGCAAGGATTGCTTCGTCCATCATTCGGCGATCCAGGGCTCGGGCTTCAAGAGCCTTGTCGAAGGCGACCGCGTCGAGTTCGACGTCGTGCAGGGCGCCAAGGGTCCGGCGGCCGAGAACGTCGCCAAGATCTCCTGAAGCGGACCGTCGTCAAAGGGCACCCCACCGCAAGAATCTCACCGAACGGCCGCGCGGAATCGCGTTTCTCCCTGGAGTTGGTACCATCCAGGGCACGGATTCCCCGGCCCTTCCACCGCTTCCGTGCAGGAGTCGAGAGAGCGCGCGCGGCTCTAGTTCACGGAGTGTCCGCGCGGATGTGCTTCAGGGGGGATTCGGCGAGCAATGCCTTGAGCTTTCCAATCTGTTCCCGCGTCGACGTCTCCATCCACGCTTCGGGCGCGGACCTGGCCGCCGCCGCCAGTTGCTCCTCGCCGCGGGCTTCTGCCCCCAGGCCCACATAGGCTTCCGCGATCGTCGCCAGTAACCAATAACGGTTCTTCTGGTCCTCCACGACGGCCATCTCGGCGGCTCCTCGGGGATCCGGCGCGGGGTTCGCCGCGAGCCACTGCTCACAGATCGAGAGGACCTCCTTGCGCACGCGGCGCGCTTGCACGAAATCGGCGACGGCTTCGGCCCGGTCGGCGGCATGGGACGCCCTCACGTTGAGCAGGTACGCGAGGTTGATCCCGTTGTAATAGTCGTTCCGCAAGTAGAAGCCCCGCTCATAGCCCCGGATGGCCTCGTCGAGATTCGACGTCTCCTTGGTGAGGTCCCAGAGCCGCTTGTGCACCGAGCCCCAGAGGCCGAGCGTCTCGGTGTCGTTGGAGGTCGCGGGATTGAGGGTGAGGAGCAACTCGCGGGCCTCCTTCAGCGCCGCCTCCTCCGTGGGATATTTGCTCTTGTAGGTGAGGAACGCGAGACGCTGCACGATGTACGGGTCCTCCGGCCGCCCGGGCGCCTCCGTCTTCATCATCCCCCAGATGAAGGAGAGGAAGTTCTTCGCGGCGACGAAGTCACCCTTTTTTTGCGCCTCGTCCACCTGTTGCATCAGGATGGCGTGCGTGGCCGCGTTCCCCGGCGCCCCCGGCCCGGAGCCGGTCCGTCCCTCCGGCGCCGGCTCGTCCCGCGCCTCCGCCTCGGCGGCAGCCTGCAGAACCTTGGCGAGGGCCGGGGGAGTGAGATTGAGGAACGTATAGACGGGACTGTCTTTCGCGCGGGGCTCCTTCTTCAGGATCTCGCCGATGGCGGCGGTGAGGAGCTGGCGGAACCGCATGACCTCGTCGAAGCCGATGTCTTCTCCCAGGTGGTGGTATTGCCGGACGGCGACGTGATTGACGTCGAACGGGAAGGTCTTGATCCCATCCTCCGCGATCACCACGGTGGTATAGGGCCGCAGAGCGTGGCGCACTCCCAGCTCGTAGAACGCATTCTTGTTCGACGTCGAGAGATCGGCGACGACGATATCCGCACTGAGGAGTTGCTCGTACATCGGCACGTCGATCAAACCGGAGTGGACGATCTCGTCGGCGCGAATGCATTTCAGTCCGGCGGCTTCGACAGCCGGCTTGATCATGTTCCGGTAGGACTTGTCGAGGTCCAGGGTACGGCCGGTCTCGAAGTCCGTCTTCTTGCCAAACCCCATGACGACGAAGCACGTTCCACTGGTGCCCTCAAGTAGCTGTGGAGCCATTCCGGGAATCTCCCTTGGGTCCAAAGAAACATCGCACGTCCGTCGCGACGCTCTGGCAGTGAATCAAGGAATTCTATGGTTTTTGCCTGGTGGCGTCAACCGGCTCGCAGAGAATCTGACATCGAGATATGACTATGGAGCCGCCGAGATGACCTTCTTGCCGATTTCGGCGACAAACTCGTCGAGGTCCGTCGTCCCGGTATTGCTGAGAATGATGATGGTGACGTCCTCATCCAGGAAGTGGTAGAGCTGGCTCTGGGCTCCCATGATCTGTCCTGGCCTTTTTACGACCCTGTGCTTCTTGCCTGCGATCTTGGTGTCATACGCCCAGAGGCCATAGCCGTAGTCGTCCAGGCCCGGCTTCGTCAGGAGGGCCAGGGTTTCCTTTTTGAGAAGCCTGGCTCCGAACAAGGCGTTGGAAAAGGTCAGAACGTCGTCCACTGTTGAATACAACGCGCCCGCGGCATACCAGTTTTCCGGATAGACGGGCAGATCGTTGACCAGGGATTTCAGGTCCTCCCGGAAGAAATAGGTGTCCGCCAGTCCCTTGATGATGTCGCTCTGGTGCAGCAGGCCCGTGTTCGCCATCTTCAGAGGCCGGAGAATCCTGTTGCTGAGCACCTGCTCGTAGGCTTTCCCGTAAAGGCGCTCGATGATCTTCCCGAGCACGATGTAGTCGGCATTGTTGTAGTCGAAGACTTTGCCCGGGGGATTCGCGAGCTTGCCACCGCAGAATCTGGCCAGGAGCTGATCGCTCGTGTACGGCGTCTGATAGACGGGGATTCCGCTTTTTAGAGCCGTCTCCATGTCCGTCACCGTATCGAAGTTCGCGAGGCCGGACGTGTGATTGAGCAACTGGTGGATGGTGACCTTGTCCGCTCCCTCTCCGGCATAATCCGGCAGGTACGTCCCGATCGTCTTGTTCAGATCGATCTTGCCCTGTTCGTGGAGCTGGAGGATCAGGACCGACGTGAAGACCTTGGTGATGGAGGCGATCTTGTACTTCGTCTGAGGGATATTGGGAACGTGGAAGGGAATGTTGGCCAGCCCGAAGCTCTTCACGAAGCTGGTTTTCCCATCCTTCTGGATCAGGATCGTGCCGTTGAAGTCGTGCTCTTTCGCGTAAGCCGCGATGAAGCTGCCGGGTGTCGCTGATTGCGCGAGGACGCCTGGCCGCGGCAGCAGGGCGATGGACAGAAAGAGAAGCGGGGCGGCGAACGCTGAAGACTTCGTCATGCCCCTTCGTACGAGGGGCCCGGGGCGGACGTTTCAAGAAGGAGCGAGGCTCCCCCACGCCCGGATCGCGGGGGAGCTTCGCGTTTTGAGGGCTCAGCCCTCGTTGGCGGATCGAGGCTTCAAGGCGATGGTGCTGGCCGCGTCCGTCAGGCCGTTCCCATGGTGGTCGTCTTCATCGCCGTCGAGGATACCGTCCTCGTCGCGGTCGATGCCGATGCGGACCCCTGAGCCCGGCGGGGTGCAGGTGTAGGTCAGCTCGCCGTCTTTTTGTTGGGCGCGTTGCCGCAGGCTGGCGTCGGAGACCGGGGCGGCATTGCTCCGGTTGCCGCGGAAAAGGCCCGAACCAACATCGTAGAGATAACCCTGCTCACCGTGGTTGTCTCCGCCCTTGACCACCAGATCGCATTCTCCGGCCCGGGCGCGGTCGATCAGGAGATTGATCCGCCCTCCGACCGCGGCTCCATTGTCCCGGGTCAGCGTCGTCTGCTGCCCGACGATGGGGGCCAGGTTGCTGTCGAAGGCGAGTTGGAAGTCTTCGACCTGCCGTTTCAGGATCTCGCCGGCCGGTCCGGGCGGGAAGCCGCCGGGAGTGGCCGGAGACTGGTTGAACCCTCCGTTTTCCGTGGTGACGCTGATGAAGTTGAAGACCGTTGCGGTCGCCCCGTCGTGGTTGAATCCGAAGCCGCGGACCTGATCGCCCAGGAAGGCGTCGCTGGTGGGAATGAGCGGGGTGTTCGGCATCCCGAACATGCCGATCTTCTGGTACAGGTTGCGGAGGTGGGGCGTTTTGAATCCTTCCACCCCGCCATCGAAGGTATAGCGGCCGTCAGTACCGAAGAAGCCGGGCGCGGCCACGCCCTGCGCCTCGTTCGCGTGGCGGTCGGTTACGTGGCAGGACACGCAGGTGCCCCGGTTGGTGAAGTCGGAGATGTTGTTCAGGAAGAATTGGCGCCCCGTCTCCTGGCTCGGGGTGAGCCGGTTGGAGAGCATCCGGATCGGGTTCGGCGGATACGTGACCTGGAGGATGAAGGAGGCGAACGCCGCCATGTCCGTGTCGTCGATGGTTCGGTCGCGTCCCAGGAGGTTGGGGAAGGCTCCCAGGAACTTCTTGAATCCCGCGACCTCGTCGAACGTCCCGCTGTCCGGCTGCGCGCTCGGGTTGTCGTTGCCGCCGGTGCGGTCGCCGCGCCAGTGCATCGGCCCATGGTTCGCCATTCCGCGCAGGCTCTGCGTGGTCATGGGTCCCTTCATGGGGTGGTGGCTGTCCAGCAGCCCGACCGCCGAGGGCGGGACTTCGAACGGCCCGGGAATGGGCTGCACCTGGCCATCCGGGTTGCCGAGATCCCAGGCCAGGCTGTCGAAATCACCGTAGACGTGGCAACTGGCGCAG
>CAXTNS010000207.1:7946-10043 GCA_964245465.1 uncultured Thermoanaerobaculia bacterium | reverse complement strand
TGGAGCTCACCCCTTCCATGGCGACCGCCCGCTGGAACGCGATCAGGGCGGCGATGGCTTCCTGGTGAAGATCCCGTGCCTGGAAAACCAGAAGCATCTTCGCAGAGAGGCGGCGGATCTCGGCCGAACGGCCCTGGCCGGCGTAGAGGGCCGCGAGGTCCAGGGAGACCGCGGCCGCGCTGAATCCGATCCCCAGCCGGATGAAGCCCTGGCGGGCCTCGGCCAGGCACTCCTCCGCCTTGTCCACGAATCCGAGCGAGCCATGGATCTTGCCTTCGAGCCACACCAGGCGCAGGTTGAGCAGCTCTCCCCCATGCTGCTGGAATTCGGGCCGCGAGGCTTTGAGGAGGAACCGCGCCTCGCGGTGGCGGCCGCTCTCGTGCAGGTAGAGCATCAGGCTCTGCCGGACCGAAAGGTCCAGGTGCCGGTCGCGGGTGGAATCGATCAGATCCAGTCCTCTGCGCAGCCAGCGAATGGCCGGCTCCAACTCGCCGCAGCTTCCGTAGACCTCACCCTTCTGGATGAAAGCGCGGCCGACGAGGTGAGAATCCCGGTACTGCCGGTAGACCGGGATGACCTCGTCGAGCAACCGGTGCGCCTCGGCCGGACGGTGCTGGTTCCGCAGCAGAGCCGCCTTGAGCTCGTGGACCTGGGCTTCTTCCAAGGCATCGCCCGTCCCGTGGACCATGAGGTCCTCGGCCGTGGCCAAGGCTTCCTCCGCGCCCCGCAGGTCGGAGAGCACGCGCAACGCCTCTCCTGCGTGTGCCCAGGCGCGGGCCTGGAGGTCGCGGATCAGAGGAACGCCGTAGGTTTCCGGATCCAGGCTCCCGGAGATGGCCACGGCGAGCTCCGCCAACTCCTTCGCCCGAAGCGGATCGACGTAGAGAGCCGGCCGGAGCTCTTCGATCAACTGTTCACAGAACAGCCAGCTCCTCAGCGTCCCCTCCCCCACCAGGAAATCCTTCAAATCCGGGACGGACCGTGTCCTCAGGTGAGCCATGAGTCCGGGCAGGAGCCGCCGCTCCCGCGAGACCTCTTCGGCCTTGGCCCTCAAAACGGGGAGCAGGCCTTCGAACGCATGACTGTAATCCCCGGAGACAGAGCGGCCGGCGGCAGACCGGATTCGGAGGATCGAGGGCAGACGATGGTCGGGATCCCAGATCTGTCCCAGCTCGTCGCGGCAGATCCGCCATGCTGCGAGCAGGGAACGGACGAGCCGACGGTTCGCCCCGCCCGAGAGCTCCCCTCTGAAGAAGCGGTCGACCTCACCAGGGTCGGGATGGCTGACGGTCATGAAGGCTCCTCAATGCAGCCATCCCGGCAGCGGCTTGCACCGCCACTCGGGAAGTTATGGCTTCCCGTAAAGGAAAGGCTGAACCTCACTTCATTTTAGCAGAAAGTCTGTGTGAAACGCAGGTCCGGATTGTTCCGTGCCCGCTTCAGGAACTCCGAGACCTCGCGGACGAGCCCGAGTCCCGCCTGATCCTCGTGGGCGGCGCTGCAGAAGACCAGGAGAGCCGCCAAGGCCTCCCGGTGGATATTGTGGGCCTGGAAGATGGCGAGGGTCTCCTCGGCGAGGTCGCGGACGTCGGCCGAACGTCCCTGCAGGGTATAGGTGCCGGCAAGGTCGAGCGAGACCAGCGCCACGTCATAGGAGAGATCGAGCTCGATGAAGGCCTGCCGGACTTCCCGGAACGCGGCCTCGGCCTGCTCGATCCTTTGCCGGCCGAACGCCACGAGCCCTTCCAGCCAGCGCAGCTTGAGCAGGTTCACGCGATCCCCCGCTTTGATGTACAGGGGGCGGGTATGAAAGAGCAGGGCAAAGGCCTCGCGGGACCGGCCGTTCTCGTTGAGGGCGTTGATCAGGTTGTGCCGGGCCGCAAGGAACACTCGCGGATCGTCCTGGGGATCGATCAGGTCGAGCGCCCGCCGCAACAGCTTCATCTCCCCCTCGCCGTCCCCGGCCTCGCCGCAGATCACCGCTTTCTGGAGGAACGTGCGCCCCAGGAGATTCCACTGGCCCAGTTTCTTGTAGAGGATGGCGGCACGGTCGAGCCGGTGGTTCGCTTCAGCAACCCGGTGCTGGACCCGGTACAG
>CAXTNS010000207.1:0-7936 GCA_964245465.1 uncultured Thermoanaerobaculia bacterium | reverse complement strand
GGTACAGGCTGGCCAGCAGGTCGAGCACCCGAGCCCGGTCGAGGAGAACGACGGAGCCCTCTTCGAGCAGCGTCTCGGCCCTGGCGAAGGCTTGCTCCGCCCCGGTGTAGTCGAAGTTGATGCGGAGGGCGTTTCCGAGATAGGCCCACGCCCGGGCCCGCAAGGTGTCCAGGGCCTCTTGGCCTCCGCAGTCCTCCACGTCCAGAAGATCCGCCAGAATCGTGGCGAGACCGGCCAGGTCGGCCGAGCGGCGGGGCTCATCGAAACGGGTCTCGTAGCTCTCGTCGATCAGGCACTCGCAGAGCATCCGGTTACGGAACCGGCCGCTGTTGACCAGCAGGAGGCGCCGGCGTTCCGCAGGTACCTGGATCAACTCCTCGAAGAGCCTGGCAGCCAGGGCGCGCTGCTCCACGACCACCGACTCCGCGGCGACCACCCGCTCGAAGACCCGGTCCAGCACGGGGTCGTAGCCGTCGCCGAGCGCCTCTTCTTCGTCCTGGACGTTCCCGGCCAGCGACAGGGCATAGAAATCCTCAAGCCCGCTCTCCGGCTCCCAAAGCCCGGAAGTGACCTCCTGGCATTCCTGGCAGCCCGTCAGGAGGTGCCGCGCGACGTCCCGCATCTCCATCGGCGAGAGCTGCCCGAGCACGAACCCTTCGAGCGCTTCCGGCGTAGGGTGGATCTCCAACTGGATCTCCATCAGGGGGCGGCCTTCTTCCGGATGCCGGGGTGCACCAGGTGCCGCGTCAACGCGGCGAGGCATCGCGTCGTGATCTTGCTGATGCTGGCCGGGCTGTATCCCAGCCGCTCCGCCAGTTCCGGAGGCTCATACCCCTGCCGGTACCGTAGCGACAGCAGCGAACGGCAGCGTTCGGGCAGATGTTCCAGGGCGTTCTCCAGGTCGCGGCGGAGGTCGGCCCCTTCCTGCGCCGGCGCCATGGGCCGGGCCATGCATTCGAGGACCGCCGCATCCACTGAGTCGTACAGCTTGCGCCTCTGCTCACGCCAGTAGAGCAGGCACTTGTTGCGCAGAGTTCCGAGCAACCAGGCCTCCGGGTCCCGGACCTTGTCACGCTGGTACAGGAGGGCCAGCAGGGCCTGCTGCAGGATGTCCTCCGTCTCTTGCGGAGGAATCCTGTAGTGGGCGAACAGCCCCTTGAGCCGAGGCCGCAAGCTCCTCAGAAAATTCTCGAGCGGTACCTCGACTTGCGGCTGGTCCAGTGCGCTCATCTTCCTGGAGTGTGCTCTTCCAAGCTTTTGCACACACTAGCATCATCCTGGACGCGTGTCCAGGGAGGTCCGCGCCGCGAAGCCCGGGCAAGCTCCTAGGGAGCGCCGTCCGGTCCGCCCGGCTCGTTGCCGTTGGGGTCGGTGCGCACGGTGACTCTCTGACCGTTCGGGTCGATCCTTACAGTGGCCTTGCGCAGCAGGCCGGAGAGGAAGTTCCAGAACGGGCTGGCAAGCCGGGCGGCAACGTTGCTATGGGAGCGCGGCTGCGCGAGCGCGGCGTCGACGGGCAGCAGCGAGAGAGCGGACACCAGGACGGCGGAAGCGACGGCGCGGCGGAGCTTGGGCTGGAACATTGTGGTCTCCTTTCTTCTTCTTCACATTGGCGGAATAGCCATAGGCGTTTTTGGGTCTCTTAAGTACAGTTGCCGCTGGAGACTTCCTGAGGACAGGACGCCAGAATAAAAAGAGGGGGAAACCCCGCTTCATTCGGAAGAACGGGAGGCCGGGGTTTCAGGCGTCGGGCTGGAAACCCGCTCCGAGGAGCTGTTCGGTCAGGGCTGCCAGACACCGGCGGGTGACCTTCCGGATGCTGGACTTGCAGTACCCCGTCTGCTCGGCCGTCTCCGCGGTGCTGCATCCGAAGCCGTAGCGCAGGCGGAGCACGGAGCGGCAGCGGTCCGGCAGGTTGGCGAGCAGGGCGTCCAGGTCGTAGCGCAGGTCCGACCTCTCCTGGGGCGGAGCCTCCACGTCAGCCAGCAGCTCGAGGATGGCGGTGTCCACCAGGTCCCAGAGCCGGCTCCTGTGCTTGCGCCAGTAGATGATGCAGCGGTTGGCCAGGGTCGCCAGCAGCCAGGCGTCGGGGTTCCGGATGCTCCCCGACTTGGAGATCATG
Organism: uncultured Thermoanaerobaculia bacterium; assembly: GCA_964245465.1. Taxonomy (GTDB): domain Bacteria; phylum Acidobacteriota; class Thermoanaerobaculia; order Multivoradales; family UBA5704; genus DATARR01. Next base: position 5,814 of record CAXTNS010000207.1, on the reverse strand, counting down.
ATGAGGAACGTCTCCTGCAGCAGGTCGTCCGCGTCCTGTGCCGGGATCCTGTAGCGGCTGAGAACCCTCTTCAGTCTGGGTTCCATCCGCAAAAGGATTTCTTCCAGAGAGGGCTCCGCCAGATCGGGGGGTACCGAAGAGCTCATCGCAGTAGCTAAACGTATCTAGAAATGGAGCTTAGCAGCCCTCCACCGCTTTGTCCAGCGAAAAAGGACAGGACGGTCAGAGAACGAAAGGAAAAAATCCGGCCCGCAGGCGCTTCAGCGGGGATCCCGGTTGCGGAGCCCCGAGATGGCACGCGACTCCTTGAGATAGCTGCTCACTTCCCGGATCAGGCCCAGAGTGACGCGCTCCATCTCCGCCGCCTTCTGGAACACGAGCAGGGCGGCGATCGCCTCGCGGTGAATGTCCCGGGACTTGAAGATGGGCAGCATCTCTTCGGCCAGGCGCCGCATCTCGGCGCTCCGGCCCTGGCGGGCGTAGATGTTGGCCAAGTCGAGCGACAGGAGAGCCGCGTCGAACCCGAGGTCGCGCTCGATCAGCTCCCTGCGCAGCCCGCGCAGGATCTCCTCGGCCTCGGCGAACTGGCCCAGCGCGATGCCGATCTTGCCTTCGAGCCAGCGCAGGCGCAGGAGGCTCATCTGGTCGCCCACCTGGTGGTAGAGAGGACGGGCGCGCTCGAGGAGCTGCATGGCCTCGTCGTACCGGCCGCTCTCGGCCAGGAAGAGGATCAGGTTGTGCTGGGCCGCCACCAGGAGGCGCGCGTCGGTGGCCGGATCCACGTCGCGGATCCCCTCCGTCAAATGGCGGATGGCCGCCTCCGGATCATTGGCCACGCCCAGGAAGAACCCGCGGATGACCAGCGCCTTGCCGCACAGTTGGGAGTCCCCGCACCGGCGGCCGATGGCCAGGACTCGGTCGAGCATCCGGAACGCCTCGCGAAAGCGCTGCTGGCTGCCGCGCAGCGACGACTTGAGCAGCAGGAGGTTGGCCTTCTCCAGCGGATCGCCGGTGCCCTTCTTGAGCAGGCGCTCGGCCTTGGCGAAGCTCTCCTCGGCCTCGCGGAAGTCCGCGCGGATACGCTGGGCGTTGGCGAGACCGGCCCACGCCCGGGCGCAGAGATCGTTCACCCGCGCCTCTCCATAGGCGGCTGCGCTGACGTGCGACGCGATCTCGGCCCCCAGCTTCGACAGCTCGAGGGCGCGCACCGGATCCTGGAAGCACAGCTCGCGCGACGAGTCGAGGAGCAGCTCGCAGAACGCCCAGGTGTGGTGACCGGCGTCGGTCGTCGCCAGAGCCCATTGCCGCTCGGACGACTCCACCTGGAACGCCGCGAGCCGCCCGGAGGCCGCCGCCCGTTCCGCGAGGAGGCCGGCCTGCCGCCGCTCGGTCTCCCGCCAGGCCTGCGTGAAGGCGGTGCCGTAGTCGCGAGCAAGATCCGCCGCCGACATCGCAGACATCGCGGAGGCCATGGGCTCGGCGGCCCGTCCGGGAACCGGAGGGAGATACCGGGAGACCACCCGGCGGCAGTTGGCGCACTGAGCCAGCAGATGCCGGACGATCTCGCGGTTGCGGCGACGCGACAGGCGGCCACGGCCGAAGCGCGAGAGCAGCTTGGGGTCCGGGTGGTTGTGCGGCTCCATCTCGGTCATCTTCAGCCGTCCTGGGGTTCCGCTTCGGGCTCGCCGCGCACCTCGAAGCCGACGGCCAGGAGCTGCCGGGTGAGGGCCGCGAGACACCGGTTGGTGACTTTGCGGATGCTGGAGGTGCGGTAGCCCATCTGCTCCGCCACCTCGGTCGGTCCATAACCCAGGCCATACCGCAGCTTGAGGAGCGACCGGCACCGGGTCGACAGGCGCGACAACACCCGGTTCAGGTCGCAGGTCAGCTCGGCCTTCTCCTGGTCTGGAGCCTGTGGCACGGCCAGCAGGTCCAGGATGGCCGTGTCGACCGCCTCGCAGAGGCTGCCCCGGCGCTTGCGCCAATACATGATGCACTTCTTCTTGACGGTGCCGATCAGCCAGCTCTCGGGACTGCGGATCTTGTCCCACTTGTACAGCAGGGTGAGCTGGGCGTCCTGGAGGATGTCCTCCGCGTCTTCGGGAGGAATCTCGAAATTCCTGAGAACCCGCTCCAGCCGAGGACGCGAGTTCTTCAGCAGAATATTCAGCGATTCCCGTAGTTCAGGATGGTCGAGAGTTGCCATAGTGAGAATGTCTGCCGTCGACAGTTGCCTAGGCTAACACCCCGTTCGCCCCCTGTCCAGAGATCCTGGCGAGTAGCGGCTCCTAGTTGGATACACGGGGTTTGGAATACGCGGGTGGACGTCACAGGACTGTTAAGATCCGCCCACCATGGGCGTATTCCTCCTTTTCCTGCTGGCCACCAGCCTCGGGTGTCTCTCCACCCTCTACTGGATCCCTGAGGAGGACATGGGCCGCGGCTACTTCCAGATGAACGCCTTGGTCGTCCTGGGCCTTCTGGCGCTCGCCGCGGCGGTGGTGGTGCTCCACCCCTTCCATCCCTTCGGAAACCAGCCCGGTTTTGGATGGACCTCCCTGGCCGCGGCCCTTCTCGGCGGCTTTCTCTACTACGGCGCCATCTGGACCGAGCGTTGGCGCCTCTGCCGCTGGCCTCTCACCCTGTCGCTCGCCGGCTGCACCGCGGCCCTCCTGCTCGCCGGACCTCACCTCGTGGCCGGCCTGACGCCTCTCCCCCACCGCGGCGGCCTGCTGGCGGCGAACCTCCTCGCCTCCGCCCTGCTCCTCGGCTGGTCGCTCATCACCATGCTGCTCGGCCACTGGTACCTCGTGGCCCCCAAGCTGACCTTCCGCCACCTCTCGGTCTTCTGCTGGGTGCTCCTGGCCGTCGTGGCCCTGCGGCTGACCGCCATCGGAGCGACTCTCGCCATGGCTTCCGGCGTCGGCGAGTTGGTCGAGCCCCACCCCCTGCGGGTGCTCGCCGGCTTCCAGGGACAGGGGATCTTCTTCTGGTTCCGCCTGCTCTGGGGGCTCGCCATTCCCCTGGCCCTCGCCGTCATGGCTCTCCACTGCGCCCGGCAGCGTTCCAACCAATCCGCGACCGGCATCCTCTACGTGCTGGTGGTCGGCGCCTTCATCGGCGAGATCACAGGCTATTACCTCAGTGTGACGACCGGCGTACCCGTGTAGTTTCAAATGCGTGTCCGTACCCAGTGCCGCGACTGCGGCCTTCCCTTCCGCGCCGTCCTCACCCCGGAGACTGCGGAGCTCCCCTGCCCCAACTGCCAAGCCGTCCGTCCCGTGGCCCGCGAAGGCTGGACCGACCTGCCGGACGCCCGCGTGGACGTCTGTCCCCTCTGCGGCTGCCGCCACCTCTACGGCCAGAAGGACGTCAACCGCGCCGCCGGCTGCGCCATCGTGGCCGTGGGAGCGGCCCTGGTGCCCTGGACCTTCGGCCTCTCCCTCATCGCCTGCGGCCTGATCGATCTCTGGTTTTACCGGCGCCTCCAGGAAGTCCCCGTCTGCTACAAGTGCGACACCGTCTACCGCGATGCCCGGCCCGGCCTGCGCCAGGGCGAGTTCGAGCTGCTCAAGCACGACGTGCTGAAATATGGAAAGGCGTGGGAGCCGAAGCAGGGGCCGAGCGCGGAACAGACGGGGAAATCCGAGATGTAGGGGCGGCCCCACGTGGCCGCCCTGGGTGGGGGTAGGGTAGCGCCCAGCCGCGGCAAGGCGCATCGGAAAACAGGGCGGCCACGCGGGGCCGCCCCTACACCAGGATCGTCAGGCGGAAACGGCCACTTCGAGCCCAGCCGCCGCGCGAAGATCGGCCGCCCGGTGGGTGCTCTCCCAGCGGAACTCCGGCTCGTCGCGGCCGAAATGGCCATAGGCCGCCGTCTTGCGGTAGATCGGCCGCCGCAGGTCGAGATCCTCGATGATGCCCCGCGGCGACAGCGGGAAGTGCTCGCGCACCAGGCGCTCCATCTGGCGGTCGGTCACCCCCTCCACGGCCGTGCCGAAACTGTCGACCCGCACCGAGACCGGATCGGCCACGCCGATGGCGTAGGCGACCTGCACCTCCACGCGCTCCGCCAAGCCCGCGGCCACCAGGTTCTTCGCCACGTGCCGGGCCATGTAGCAGGCCGAGCGGTCCACCTTCGTCGGATCTTTCCCCGAAAAGGCGCCGCCACCGTGACGGCCATAGCCACCATAGGTGTCCACGATGATCTTGCGGCCCGTGAGGCCGCAGTCGCCCTGCGGACCGCCGATCACGAACCGGCCCGTGGGATTGACGTGGTAGATCGTCTTGTCGTCGAGCATCTCGGCCGGGATCGCGCCCTTGATGACCTTCTCGATCACCGTGTCGCAGATCTCCTCGTGGCTGACCTCCGGCGCGTGCTGGGTCGAGATGACCACCGTGTGCACCCGCACCGGCTTGTGCCCCTCGTACTCCACCGTCACCTGGCTCTTGCCGTCCGGCCGCAGCCAGGGGATCTCGCCCGACCGGCGGGCCGCAGCGAGGTGCCGGGTCAGCCGGTGCGCCAGCGCGATCGGCAGCGGCATCATCTCCGGCGTCTCCTTGCACGCGAAGCCGAACATCAGCCCCTGGTCGCCGGCGCCACCCGTGTCCACGCCCTGGGCGATGTCGGACGACTGCGGATCGATGGCCGACAGCACCGCGCAGGTCTCGCTGTCGAACCCGAACTCCGTCTTCGTGTAGCCGATCTCGCGCACCACGCGGCGCGCCGTCCCCGCGAAATCCACGTAAGCGGACGTCGAGATCTCGCCGGCCAGCAGCACCATGCCGGTCGTCACCGTGGTCTCACACGCCACGCGGCCCCTCGGGTCCTGCTTCAGCACCTCGTCGAGAATGGCGTCGGAAATCTGGTCGGCGACCTTGTCCGGGTGACCCTCGGTCACGGACTCCGACGTAAACAAGTGGACATCTCGTTCGCTCATCGTTCGCACCTCTAGCTTGACGATTCGGACCTGCGCAGCCTTAATGGATGACCCGAGCTTGGAAGCCGTGCGGGGGAAAGGACAGAGATCTCCCGGATCGACCTGGCGGAATGCTACCAAATCGGTCAAAAAAGGGTCAAACACGGCCCCCTACCGGACTGGCCGGCTCTCCAGCACTCCGTAGAACAGTGTCGAAAGCCCATGAAAGGTGGACAGCGCGATGTTCTTCCGCCGCGTCTCGAGCCCTCCCGTGAGCGAGCTGGTGATACCGCCGCTCCGGCGCGTGCCGGGGATCGCGAAGGGGATCTGATCGCTGTCCAGCCCAGCCACGATGCGGTCCGGGATCTGCACCGCCCCGCTGGAGCCCCAGGCCTCGCCCAGCGGGCTGCGGATGACCGTCCAGTTCCGGATCAGATAGCCCTGTATGCCGTCGATGTCGCGCGACTCGATGCCGCCCTCCCTCGCGATGTAGAAGTGGTAGTTGCCGCCGAGCCGCTCCTCCAGCTCCACGGCCCGCTTGCGCGCCTGGCGCACCACCTCCTCGTCGGAAACCAGGAGCCCCACCGGCTCCTCCTCCACCGACTGCGGCACCACGGCCACGGACACGGTCCGGTCCAGGCCGTCGTGGAAGAAGCGCAGGAAGCCGTCGCGCACGCCGAGGAGCTTGTCCGCGGTGTGCCCCGCCACCGCCACTTCCACGCCTGTTTGGAGCCGCTGCCAGAAGTTCTTAAGATCCATGCCTATGATCACCAGTCCTCAGAATCAGAGGGTCAAGGATATTCGGCGACTCCGGCGAAGTAAAGGCGACCGCATCCTGCTCGAAGGCCCCCACCTGGTCGAGGAAGCCCTGGCCGCCGGCCTTCTTCTGGAGGAA
>CAXTNS010000206.1:9750-10076 GCA_964245465.1 uncultured Thermoanaerobaculia bacterium | reverse complement strand
CTCCCTCACCCGAGCCACCCGGCGCTTCGCGAGCTGGGGCCTCTGCGAGCTGCTCTGCCGCGAGAGCCGGCCGGCTGCCGCGGACGATCCGGCTCGGGCGGCGGCCCTCGCCGAGCTGTCTGTGCTCGTGGCCGATTCCATCGAGGACGGCTCCCCCTATGAGCCCGGCTGGGTCTACCAGCTCCGTGCCCTGGCTTGGGCGCACCTCGGCAATGCCCGCCGGGTGGGTGGCGATTTCCGGAAAGCGGACGAGGCGTTCTCCATGTCCGATTCCTGGTGGGGGGCCGGCGAAGAATCCGCGGGGGACGCCCTGGGCTATGGACCGG
>CAXTNS010000206.1:0-9740 GCA_964245465.1 uncultured Thermoanaerobaculia bacterium | reverse complement strand
CCAACCTCCGGAGCGACCAGCGGCGGTTTCCCGAGGCCCTCTCCCTGCTCGACCGCGCCTTCTCCGCCTGTCTCGAAGGCGACCCCGAGCACCGGGACCGGCACCAGGCAGGCCGGATCCTCATCAACAAGAGCTACGCCCTCAATGGTATGAAGGAGCCCGAGCAGGCGATTCAGGCCTTGCGGGAGGCCGAGGGGCTCGTGGATCCGGAAGGGGACCGCCGTCTCCTCCTCTGCATCCGGCACAACCTCGTGGACAACCTGGCGACGGCGGGCCGTTTCGAGGAGGCCCGGGCTCTGCTGCCGGACGTGGAAGCCCTCTGCCGCGAAGCCGGCAGCCGCCTCGACGAGGTCCGTCTCCGCTGGGTCGAAGGCCGGATCGCGGCCGGCCTGGGAGACCGAGCCGGAGCGCGCCGGCTCTTCACCGAAGCCCGCCGGGAATTCCTTGATCGGGACATGGCCTTCGACGCCGCCCTCCTCGCCCTGGAGCTCGCCATCCTCTCCATCGAAGAAGGCCGGACGGCCGAAGTCCGCGATCTTGCCGGGGAGATGGTGGAGATCTTCCGCTCCCGCGACATCCACCGCGAAGTCCTGGCCGCCCTCACCGTCTTCCGGACCGCGGCCGGCTTAGACGCCGTTACTGCCGAGTTGGCCCGGGATCTGGCTGGGTACCTGAGCCGGGCGCGGCGGGAGCCGGGGTTGCGGTTCAGTCCTCCCCGCTGAGCCGGAGCCTGGCTCTGGAGTCGGCTAAAATAGGGCCACTCACGAGCCGAGCCGGATGCGCCTGCGAATCGCCGTCACCGACAACGACTGGTTCAGCTACCTCCGGAACCTGCCCGATGTTGATGAGGTGAACTTCTGGCAGCCCAGCGGCGAGAGGGCCTTCCGGGCGCTCCATCCCGGGGAGCCGCTCCTCTTCAAGCCCCACAGCCCGCACGACTTCATCGTGGGCGGCGGCTTTTTCGTCCGTTTCCTCCCCCTCCCCTGGTCCTTCGCCTGGGACGCCTTCGGTCCGAAGAACGGCGCGCCGACTCAAGCGGAGATGAAGAGGAGAATCGAGAAGTACCGAAGGAACCCGGTCGGCCCGAACGACCTCATCGGCTGCATCATCCTGCGGGACCCCTTCTTCTTCGAAGAGCTCCTCTGGATCCCCGCCCCGGCGGACTTCGCCCAAAACATCGTCCAGGGTAAGACCTATGAGGCCGATTCGGCAACGGCGATAGACCTCTGGGACAAGGTAAGCGCCCGTCTGCTCGCCCGGGCCGGAGAGGTGGCGCAGCCCACCCTGGAGGAGCCGGCGATGTGGGGAGATCCGGTCCTGGTGCGTCCGCGTCTGGGCCAGGGCACCTTCCGGGTCCTGGTCACGGACAACTACCAGCGCCGCTGCGCCGTGACGGGAGAGAAGGCCCTCTCCGTCCTGGACGCCGCCCACATCCGGCCGGTGACCGAAGGAGGCCAGCACCGCCTCGACAACGGCCTCCTCCTCCGCACCGATGTCCACCGTCTTTTCGACACCGGCTACGTCACCGTCACCCCCGACAGCCGCTTCCTCGTCAGCCGCCGCCTCAAGGACGACTTCGGCAACGGCGAGCCCTACATGCCCTTCAACGGGCAGAGGATCTGGATGCCTGGGGATGCAGAGTGCCAGCCGAGCCGGGAGGGACTGGAATGGCACTCGGATACGGTGTTCTTGGGATGAGGAGACCCAACATACTCCGAGTGCTTGGCTGTGGAAGCACCTGGTGACTTCCTACCTTGATCGCGGCCAGCCTCGGGCATCGTGCCGGCGCGAGGGGGATCTTCCTTGAGGCGCGGCGGGAGTTCCTCGATCGAGACATGGCCTTCGACGCCGCGCTGCTCTCCCTGGAGTTCGCCATCCTCTCCATCGAGAAGGGCCGGCCGAGATCCGCGATCTGGCCGGGGAGATGGTGGAAATCTTCCGCTCCCGGGGCGTCTAACGCGAAGTCCTGGCCGCCCTCGCCGTCTTCCAGGAGGCGGCCGGTTTGGACGCGGCTACAGCAGAGTTGACCCGGGATCTAGCGGGCTAGCTGAGTCAGGCGCGGCGGGAGCAGGGCTACGGTTCGAGAGAAGGCGGCAAGGGCCGGGGAAGTTGGAATGATTTGCTAATATCGCCTTATGAGGTGGCCCTCCAAGCTCCCCTATCAGTACGCTCCACAACCATATCTCAGCGCTTTCATATCTTCGCCTAAAGGTGTCAAATTCAGTCCCTTAAACTCTCTCTCTAGATAACCCAACCCATATATGCTGATGATAGCTCCGAGAAAAAGAGAAAAAGGACTCCTGGCGCTTATAAGGAAAGCAGGATGACTGAGCGGGAACCACAATGGGACTCCAGGCAAGTCTGGCCCCGAATCTTGATTGAATTTTCGGATCATTTGAACGTGATGGTACTTGTGCTCCGCACCCTTTGATTCGGGAGTTTCGAAGCGAAAGCCAACAGCTGCGACACTTTCTTCAAAGGCCATCCCTTCTTCCTCGGGTGATTTGAAGGTGAAAAGCGCCACCCCCGCGCTCATCCTATCCTCCTCCAAACTCAGACTCAGCACTGGCAACAAAAGCCTTCTGGGAGGTTCAAGAAACAAGAAGCCTTGTCCTGAACCAAACTCAAGAGGTCCCCCCCGCCTGAACGCTTCCAAAAGATTCTGCAGTCTTTGGCGCTCGATCACCTTGAACTGAGAGCTTGCCAGCACTGCCGCATTCAGCTTTCGCTGCTTTGCATGGCTCCCAGGACTCTCTCTCCACAGTCTATATTTCTGATCGAGGGCAAGAAGCAGACCACAGAAGGCGTTCACCTTGGCTGACAGTTCATTACCATTCTTGCTCATGGCTCACAATGCAAACTGGAGTTTGGGCCCATAATTGGAATCCCGAGTCGAGACAAACCGCCGCACAAAGGGAGAATCAACCTTTGCGACAAATTCCACGGCCTCAGTAGGATGAGAGAAAATAGATGTGTCCTCGCAGAATGCTACCTCTGGCCTAGGTGCCCAGGGGTCTGCAACCTCGGGAATTTGATCACACTCGCTTACAAGGGGCCAGTACCAGGAAGTCCGAGATAGCCAAGCGCTCTTCTCAAAACGATATTGACTGATCTTTGCGAGATCCAGGGACCTTACCGGATCCAACAGAGAGTAAACATTCGGCCACCCGATTAGCCCCTTCGAATGATTTTCCCTAAACAAACTAGGATAACGCTCCACCAGATGAGCCGCATCTACCAGAATGTTCTGACCCGGTAGCACAAGCCTCTCTAGCCACTTTGACAATCGGGCTGCCGCGATCCGCGCGACAGAAAGATCCGACACAACCTTGTCTTTCCAGCGAAGGGCTTGCCCTGAGTTGCTCACAAAAGAACGAAACGTAGCGTCCTCAGACGATATAAATTCCAAGGCTTCAATCGGGAAGATGGCTCGTACGCTTGGGGGGATCTTCAGAAAGTCAAAAATCTTCTCATCTAAGTTACCCATAATGTCGCGCACCCGCTCTTCAAAAGAGGTGACGGCGAACGGCAGAAGAGGCCAGTACCAAGGGCGAAATCCTGCCCAGGGAACACCCCAAAGGCCAACATCGAAGATCTGTCCTGCTAGCAAATTTAGATCTGCAAATGACTCGGGATGGCCCCGCAAAGTCAGATCAAAGGTAAACCCTTCACGGGCAAATTGGTTTACAGCTATTATTATGCCACAAGTAGAGAAACAACGAGCGAGATAGGCAACCTCCTCTCCCGTCTCATCTAGCTCTAGTAGATCATAGTCAACAATTAGAATGTCGGTCCCGTCAAAGAACAGAGTTGCGTCGGAGATCTCTTGACCATGTCGCGCTGCCGCCTTCCTCCTTCGAAGAAGGTCAAGATCTGTCTTAAAATCTGACGTGCTCACAGTTCGGGCCTCAAACCCGTCGGCGAAAGTTGGAACACCCGCGAGTCCCTTCACCCAGTCTCGCCGAGGACCATCCTCGTCATCAAAGATGATGACTTGCTTTCTCGTTGTCATTACTCCCTCCAGGCTAGTTCAAAGCACGTATTGAATCCTTGGCTAGGTTCAACAAAGCTGACGCGGCAGCCAACGCTATCAGCGATCATTCGCACAATTGTCAATCCAAGACCACTCCCCCCAAGTCCAAGCGCCCGCCTGGCGGTAGAAATTTCCAATCTCCGAACAAACGGTTCGAACAGTTCATCTGCGAGTTCCAACTCGACTCCAACCCCTGTGTCTTCTATTCGAATTCTCCTTTCACGCGCCAACTTCTCCGCCTTAACAGCAATGCGCTTCTGCTCACTATCGAGCAACGCATTGGATGCATTTACAAATACATTCTGGAAAAGAGCACTCCATTCAGAGAATGTACCTTCTGGAAGCCATAGATCAGGAGCTATCTCGCTGGTGTTAATAGGTATATCCCGCGTGAGAATTTTGAGCTGATCCTTGACCAACTCTATGAGGTTGCGCGCCTTAAGCCTTTGTTTTTTCTCATTACTCTCATTGTCTGTGAGATGACTGAAAAGATTTCTAGTGGCCTTTGCTCGAGCTATCCATGCCTCTATGCTAGTCCCAATGGCCTCAAGCTCTCGGCGCACAGTGGGATCAGCGACTAAAACTTTCCTAAGTCGGTTCACGACTGACTCAAGGCTTCGGAACTGCTTTGCCACTTCGTGCTCGTATGCCAGAGCACACATTCCAGCAGTAGCGAGAGGGGCCAGGAGCCCGATCTGCTGCGCCACTAACTCAGCCTCGGTTTCGCTAGCTTCCGCCACCTCCCGTACTCGTGTCTTGATCTCCATGAAAACTGGGGGAGGTATTTCGCCTTCGAAACTATCTAGAACGCTCTCGATGTGCTCTACTTTCTGGCGAATAGGCTCTGTAGAACGCCTAGCCTCGGTTTCAACCAATTTTCTCTTAGTCTGCTCCATCGCATAATAGTCAAGAGCCCATCGGACTATTTCTACCAAAGCATCAAAAGCAGAATTGTCCACCAGGCGATCGCGGGTCACTTGAATTTCAAGGTATTCAGGGTAACGTCCCTTAGTCTTTGGAGGAGCTTCGTTTCGCTCAAGAGCTGTATCAACATGGACAACGCCGAAGAGTCGAGAAGTGGTAGGTAGATTGTTGAGCCCACGTTGGATTTGCAAGTTTTTCGGCAGAAGTTTCGACTCCGACAGCCTATGGGAGTGATCCATCTCAATCCCTAACCAATCAGTATCAGGGCCATAGTAGGGTAGGTGGAATCCGGCATCGTATATATGTATACCCCCAAACTCATTGAAGTAGCTTCGAGCTTCTCCAACCTTCACACCATGCCCTTGCTTTCCAGCTAGAGAATAAACCCGGATTTCAAACTCCGCAAATTTTAGAGGGCAGTTCTTCACCAAGTATTCCTTAGAAATTACTTGTCCAAGTCGGTCAGAGAACCCACAGGATGTGCGGGATCTTGCAAGTCTCGTTCAATGAGCTTACCTACTAGCTTCGCGTACCAGAGACTTAGATATGCTTTCATACGAGCGTCAAACTCTTCAACGCTCTGGGGATCATTACTTTGCAAATCGACAACAAAATCCTTAGCCTGATCCGACTCAACTCGTGGATTAGCTCTAAACGGAGGCTGGAGAGACCAGATCTCTTGTGCAAGCCCCCCGACATTCTCATGGTTCCATTCATGGTTAAGCTTGGTTAGGATAACGGTCGTTCCGTGCGCATAACCATCTGGAAATTCTTCTTTTCTAGAGATTTCAAAATAGATTGCTTCAGCCTTTGTTAGTTCTCCAGCTTGAATCGACTTATCCCAGTCTACATAAGCATCAAGTTCTTCGGATGAGTTCTCCTTGGCCACTGTTCGAATCTCGATCGCTCGGGCAAGAAACTGGACGGCCAATCGGCCAACTCCCTTTGACCCAGTGAGAGGTCGTTCGAATTCACGTGAGACGCGCTGGCTTTGCTTATGCGGAGTACCTATCCGCATCCAGAAGTCACGAAACTCACCGAAGTTCATTCCGTGTCCGTTGTCGCTGACCTCAATACGGTCCGGAAAAAGACGAACTTCAACTTTCCGTGCATCAGCATCGTAGCTGTTCTTGACCAACTCGGCCAGAGCAATGTGAGGCTTCCCGACTAGACGTTCTCCAAGTTCTCGCAAGAGAGCAGAATCGACCGTGAAAGTGATTCGCTTCGGTTCAGAAGCGCCGAGGTCGTTTTCGTCTTTCATAGATCGCAACCAGGCTCTATCCTACGGTCCAAGCTGGAAGTTAGAAACGCGAGGCCAAATACCAAGGAAAGTTTCATCGGGACAGCATTACCAATTATCCTAGCTAGATCACCACGTTTTTCCATTCCCAAGAACGAAAATGTATCAGGGAAAAACTGGAGCCGGGCAGCTTCTCGTGGCGTGAGAGTTCGTAGCTTCTCAGGGTGGATAAAACGCCCTTGGCCCGGAGATCCAAAGCCGCTGGTAATAGTTTGAGCCGGCTCTCCCCAGACCAATCGGCCGTACATCGACTTGTAGGAGTGATCATCATTCTGATGACACACTGGGCGCAATGAGTTGGGAAGATCGTACTCGTCATTCTCAAGAAGGTAGCGGATACGTGCGAGGTTCTCCGAGCTGAGTCGAGAGGCCATATCGAGCAAGTTGTCTGCCTGTCGATCTCCGAGATCTCGGATTGCCCACTCGACGCTGCGTACGGGCACTTCGTGCCTTGCAACAATTTCCTCTATACTGATCGAGGCCCTGAGGGAGGCTACAAGTACATGCCGCCTCCTCTTCTGTGGGACCCCCAATCGGGTTAAATCGATGACCGCTGAGTCGATCTGGTATCCAATGCTTTCCAAGTGCTGCGCCGTACGTGAAAGTGCACCAGAACGGTCGTGAACCACCCCAGGCACGTTCTCGATTAGTACATGGAGTGGGCGGACCAGCTCCACAAATCGCCCCACCCTTTCATACAATCGATTGCGCGGATCGCTCCGACGAGTCTGATTATTAAGATCCGAATGGCCCTGACATGGAGGCCCTGCGACCAGAACGTCAACGGTTCCAACAGTTTTCAGCCAACAGTCTTCCTTAGATGAACGAGGTGCACCTAGTTCATGATCAAGGAGAGTCTCAAGGTCCTCTCCGGAAGTTCGTGATGGAAAAAAGTTTTGCCTGTAAACTTCAAGGGCTGCAGGATCGTGGTCCACCGCTAGAACTGCGACAAACGGGCGACCAAAAGCAAAACAGGCTTCTCGGATTCCCAAGGACAGTCCCCCGCAACCGCAGAATAGGTCGGCAACTCGGACGGGGGGATTGTGTAGCTCCGGTAATAACCGAAGAGAACCACTGAGGTACGCACGGTCAAAGGCAGAGTGAGGATCGACTTCTCTCTCCGTGCTTGAAGGAACTTCCTGGAGAGTTGTAGTCGCCATAGAACCAGCGGTTACGATGCGGGCGACCTGGCTCGTATCGGCAATAAATTGGAAACTTTCTGATAATCCGTCCTCCCTCCAAGACGTTAGAAAGTTGAGCAATCGGATGGTCAGTGCATCCCGATCGGCGAGTTCGCATTGCCAGATGACAAGAATTCGATAGCCCGAATTCTCCAACTCCTTTAACTTCCTCTGATCCCGCTCCCGGTTGTTAGAAAACTTCTTTTCCCAGAAGGGACGATTATTCGTAGGAATCTTCCAAAGAGAGCACCCCTCGTGAGCATGCCAGTAGCAACCATGCACGAAGATCGCCCAGCGTAGCCTGCGATTGACGAGATCTGGACTTCCAGGAAGGTCCTTGCCATTAATACGAAAACGGAAGCCTAAGGAATGAACGAGTTGGCGGACTCTTAACTCAGGGACCGTATTCTTCTGCCGCACTCGTGACATGAGGCGAGAACGGTCGACGGTCGTTAAGAGTGTTGGATCTTTCTTCTGGGCCACACAAACCTTCGTTGATGCGGACCCCCGAGGATTACGGAGAAGCTTAGTAGCTTTTGGGGGATTGCTGCCCATGGAGAAAGTTCCCTTAATACCCCTTGGTCAAACGGAAAGACTTAGATATTCCCACGCTACCATAACGTACTAATTCCACTGCCACGGAAGAGAGTGGCACTGGATAACACCATCACTCTCGACCTTTACTATGGGCCACTCCGTTACCCAAAGGAACTCTTGAATCGCTTTGGTCGAGAACTCACGAGAAGACGAGAGCCAACCGAGCTCCCAGCTTCTGTATAAAGCCACCCTGGACAATGTGTGGTACCTATGCGGTCGCTCTTGGTGCATCGCTTCAGTGTGGAGTCTAGGATGAGGGATGCTCTATATGCAAGGACATCCTATCTCGTACTCATACTGGCACCCGCCGCTCTCCACCTGGTCACAGAAGCCCTCTACCCTGGGCTCCCAGAGATTAGGTGGCTGCTCCCGGCGCAAAGCGCTGGGCTTTACACCTGAACTCCTCAAGGTGGGATGAGAAGCGCCGTACCTCCTTCGCCCAGGAGAAAGAGAGGCCAACATCGTCCTGCGGAATCGCCCCGGCTTGTTGCGGTCGCCCCACGGGGCCTAGGGTCCTGGATTCGTTCCCGCGTGGGAGAACTTTTAATCTGTCAGAGCAGGTCTTCGGCCCAGAGGCTCACCAGGACTTGTGCGTCGCGGCAACCCGCCCGGGCTTGCGGGGGCGAAGGCGCGTCTCTCCACACCGAGTACGGCTCTCTCCCTTCCTTCGTTCCGCTTTTCCCCTCTCTTCGTCAGCTTCCGACGAAGAGAGGGAATACCCGCTCAAGGAGGGGAGAGGGCCGGAGTGAGGATGCCAGCGGCCTTCAGCCGGAGCGCGAACGCCGCCAGCAGGCTCTCCTCTCGGAGCAGCGAGCACCTTCTTCCTTGGGGGCGCTCTTGTCGTCCCACTCCGAGCTCACGTACAGGCGGACCTTCCGCCAAGGAGAAACCCATGAAGAAGAAGCTCAGAAATCCCCTCCTCCTCCTGGCCCTTGTCCTGGCCTCCGCCGCGGCCATCCCGCCGCGACCGGCCCATTCGGACGTCCGATATTGCTGCACGCCCCAACAGATCGCGGCCTGCAACGCTCAGGCCGGCACCACCAGTTGCCGGACCGATACCTGCCCCTGCCTGTTCTAGAGGCCGCGCCCCCACCCACCCAGGGCGGCCACGCGGGGCCGCCCTAGAATCTCCTTCCTCCCTCTGTGGGTCGGATTGACGCAGGTCCGCAAGTTCCTTAGGATGAACCTAAGTCAAATGGTTAGAGCCAGTTATCAATCTACTGGCGGCCTCGGCACCCGGCCGGTAACGGCGCCAGTGCCGGGCGCGCCGCCGTCCGAAGCGGGCCGTCTCACGAGGGTCCGCCGGATCGCGGCCGGCGTGGCGGTGGTTCTGGCCATGCTGGGGTTGCAGGCGGCGGCCATCCACCGGCAATCGCTCCGGTGCTGGTGACCGGAGAGCCGCTCGCTCCGCCGGTGCTGCCCCGGGAGGCCGTGCCCACGACGGACCGCATGCACCGCAACGGGAAACGGGTCTGGCGGGCCACGGTGGCCGGCCGCTGGGCCGTGCTGGCCGCGTTCGGAGCGCCGCTGCTGATGGCCTGCTTCCTGCTCGGCCGGCGCTTCGGCGGACCCGACAGGAAGTCGATGACCGGATGGGTCCTGGCGGGGATGGTGGGACTCTCTTTCAACGTGGTGCCCTGGATCTCGTCGCTGCAGACGGACGCGGCGGTGGCCTGCGGTTTCCTGCTGACTCTGCTGGCCGGGC
>CAXTNS010000205.1:4027-10120 GCA_964245465.1 uncultured Thermoanaerobaculia bacterium | reverse complement strand
CCCCATACTTGTCCGCGTAGCGGTCCAGCGTCTCCACCACCCAGGCGAGGCCGTGACGGTCCGCTTCCCGCAGCAGACCGCCGCGGAAGGGCGGGAAACCGAAACCGAAGATGACGCCGATGTCCACGTCCGCCGGGTTGGTGACGATCCCCTCCTCCATGCAGCGGGCGGTCTCGTTGAGCATCTGGAGCCAGCAGCGCTCGACGACCTCCTGGTCGGAGATGGGCGTCTCGCGCCAGCCGAGCTGCTTGTAGACGGTCTCGTCGACCTTCTTGGCGCACATCATCTCCTTCTTGCCGTCCTCTTCGTAGAGGTAGAAGCCGCGCTTGGCCTTGCGGCCGAACCGCTTGTCGTCCTTCATCTGCTGGAATACGGGCGGCGGCGCCACGCGGTCGCCGAGCGCGTCTCGCATGACCTCGCCCACGTGGGCGGCCACGTCGAGCCCCACCTCGTCGAGCAGGGCGAAGGGACCGACCGGCCAGCCCCAGCGGGTCATGGCGCGGTCCACCTTCTCGATGCTCGCACCCTCGGCCAGCATCCAGGCGGCCTCGTTGAGCATGGTGCCGAGCACGCGGCTGGTGAAGAAGCCCGGCCCGTCGCCCACCACGATCACCGTCTTGCCCATCTTCCGGCCCACCTCGACGGTGGTGGCGAGCGTCTCCTCCGACGTGCCGGGGTGGCGGATCACCTCCAGGAGCGGCATCTTGGCCACGGGGCTGAAGAAGTGCATGCCCACCACGTTCTCCGGCCGGCGACTCGCCTCGGCCAGCTTGGCGATGGGGATCGAGGAAGTGTTGGAGGCGAAGATCAGTCCTTCCCGAGCCGCGGCCTCGGTCTCGCGGAGGACGTTCCGTTTGACCTCCAGGTCCTCGAAGACGGCCTCGACCACGAAGTCCACGTGCCGCAGCGCGTCATAGTCGGCCGTGGGCAGGATGCGGCCCATGGCGTTCTTGGCCGCGGGCTCGCTCAGCCGGCGGCGCTTCACCAGCTCGCGGAACTGCTGCTGGCAGAAGCCGTGGCCCCGACCCACGGACGGCAGGTCCCGGTCCTTGAGGATGATGGGCAGGCCCTTGTAGGCGAGCATCTGCGCGATGCCGGCGCCCATGAAGCCGGCGCCCAGCACACCCACGGTCTCGACCGGCCGGGCCTTCCTGGCGATCTTCGCCGCCCGGGCCTCGACGTCGTTCTTGGTGAAGAAGATGGAGATCAGGCTCTTGGCCGTGTCGGAGACGACCAGCTCGGAGAAGGCGCCGGCTTCGAGGTCCAGGGCGCGGCGGATCGGCAGCTTCAGTCCCTCGCGGACGATGTCGATCGCCACCAGGGGCGCCGGGTAGTGCCCGCCGGTCTTCTCCATCACCCCGGCCTTGGCCTTCTCCCAGACCACGGGGCCGCCGAGCGGCGAGCGGGCGAGGAAGTCGCCGGCCCGGGAGGCAAACGGCTTTTTCGGAGCCTTCTTCGCTTGGCCGCTGCCACGTCCTGCCCGCAGCATTCGTTCGGCCGCGATCCGCAGGTCGGCGGGGTGGCAGGTGTCGTCCACCAGACCGAGGCGCTTCGCCTTGCGGGCGTCCACCTGCCTGCTGGTGAGGATCATGTCGAGGGCGTCGGGCACGCCGATCAGTCGCGGCAGGCGCTGCGTGCCGCCGAGGCCGGGAATGAGCCCGAGTTGCACCTCGGGCAGGCCCAGCCTGGTCTTGGGATGCTCGGTCGCCACGCGGCGCCGGCAGGCCAGAGCTAACTCCAGGCCGCCGCCCAGGCAGGCGCCGTGGATGGCGGCCACCGTGGGGAAGGGCAACCCCGCCAGACGCTCCATGAGGTCGTGGCCGCGCTGCAGCATGGCGATCACGGACTCCTTGTCGGCGACGGCGAGCAGCTCCTCCAGATCGGCGCCGGCCACGAAGCCGTCCGGCTTGCCGGAGGAGATCACCAGCCCCTCGGGATGGTCCCGATCCAGGCTCGCGATCTGCTGCTCGAACCAGGCAAACAGGCGGGTCGAAAGGGTGTTGACCTTCTTGCCGGGATCGTCAAGGCGCAGCCAGGCGATCCCGTCTTCATAGCCCAGCACGCCGGGCGGCGTGCCGGACTGGACGTTCTCAGTTGCTTGGGGGGTGCGGGGTGGGGCTTCGATGACACTCATGTGGCCATCCTAGGGATCGATGCCGCACTGTGTCAAGAAAGATTCGCCAGCGCCTTCTTGGCGTCCTCCAGGCTGGGATCGAGCTTCAGGGCGCTCTGGTATTCGGCCCGGGCCTGGGCCTTGTTCCCTTTCTTCTCGTAGACCTGCCCCAGCCGAAAATGGGCGTTGGCGAGAGGCGCCTGCTCGAGACCGGGCGTGTGCCCGAAGTAGCGCTTGAGGCACTCCTCGGCGCGGTCGCGCCGTTTGCCCGAGAGCGCTCCGGCGCGGCCGACCTGGTAGAGAGCGTCCCAGTTGTCCGGGTCTGCCTTGAGCAGGGCCTCCAGGGCCTCGAAAGCCGCGTCCCACTTCTGCTGGTCCTGGTAGAACAGACCGAGCAGCAGGCGCGGGCGGGGATTGTTGGGAGCCACCTGAATCGCCGCCTTGAGCTCGCGCTCCGCCGTGGCGGGGTCCTTCTGGTCCAGGGCGATCGTGGCGAAGGCCTGGTGCCCGCGGACGACGTCCCGCTTCTTGATCTCGGCGGCCTCGGCCCGCGCCTTGTCCACGCCACCGCCCATGAAACCTGGGGCGTTGAGGTAGAACTGGATCAGGAGGTCGCGGGCTTCGAGGTTGTTGGCGTCGAGGGCGACCGCCTTCTCCCAGGCTGTCCGGGTCTTGCTGGCGAGCCCTGCCTGGCGCAGGACGTTCGCCCTCAAGGCGGCCTGCCCATAGGCGCGGCCGAGCCAGACCTGGACGTCCGAGCGGTTGGGAGCGAGCGCCGCCGCCTTCTCCAACTGCTCGATCGCCTTGTCGTTCTGCCGCAGGGCGAACAGGGTCCGGCCCAGGTAGAAGGCCGCGTCGGCGTCCTTGGGGTTCTTCGCGGCGTAAGGCTCGAAGAATTTCCGCGCTTCTTCGTAACGCCGGCCTTCATAGAGCTGAATGCCGGGCGTCAGCGGTCCCGTGGCCGCGCCGGCCGCGAGGGGCACCAGCGCGAGCAACGCGACCGCCAGGGACCGCAACAGCGTCTTCACACTACTTGGGGTAGGCCTCGACGTGGATGTCCTTATAGGTCCAGTTGTAGGACGGCACCTCGTCCGGAACCTTGCCCTCGGGGAAGGCCATGTCGAGGATGAGCCGGTCGGCCGCCTTGGTGGTCAACTGGCTGACGTTGGCCCGGCCGTTGAGAGTCACCTTTTCGCCCGAGGTGGTGTCGGTGACGGTGATGGTGATCTTCCCGCTGGTCATGTCGAGGTCGTTCTCGCACCGGTAGGTGCGGCCCTGGGTGGCCTTGAAGGGCTTGACCAGCTTGATCTTCTGCGGATGCGTCAGGCCGATGCCATAGCGGGAGAGGGCGGTGTAGGTGTTGGGACCACGGAAGTACAGCATGCCGAGCATGTCGAAGTTCTTGTTCAGCACGAACCAGTAGATCAGGTGCTTGGCGTCTGGATCCTGCTTGTACCAGGGGCCGACCGTGACGTCGAGCGACATCTTGACTCGGGCGTAGGTGCTCGGGGGCAGGGGGAAGGCCACGCGCTTGACCGGCACGGACGGTGTGGGCTGGTGCACGATGCCCTTGGCATCGAAGCAGACGACCCGCGACCCCGTGGTGCACGGCGTGATGGCATCCGCTTCCAGAAGGGCGATGGGATCGACCACGGCCACGCCGCCCGTTTCCCGGTCAGGGATGACGGCGAAGGCGTAGAACGTCTGGTCGCAGCTCACCTCAGACCGTCCCGCGGCGACGTTCTGGCCCCCGAAGATATCGCCGAGATAGCGGTTCGACCGCGGCGCGAGCGTCACGGCGACCTCGCCCAAGGCCTTGCCGTCCGCGTTCGTCAATCGTACGGAGCACTTCGCGGCGGAGCCCGCGAGGTTGGCGAGCGCCAGGCCGCTGGTGCGCGTGCCGCCGGAGACGAGCCCTTCCAGGATCAGGGTCCGGCCCGGCGAGAGATCGGAGCCAGGACCGGCATGCGAGGTCGTTCCCGCCATTCCAGGAATGGCCAGACCGGTGACGAGCAGACTGAGACTGATGAAACGCTTCATGCTTCCCTCCCGCGGAGCTGCCGAATTTAGGAAGAGGGATTATACACGCTTCCCTATGGGGGGCATGTCGAGCACGGCACCGTCGTTGCGCAATCGACAATCGTGTTCTTGACTGAAGTGCCCTGAAGCACACCGTACTCATACCATGCGAATTTCACCAGACCCAGGCTTTCTTGCCTGCCGGTCCACGGATTGATCCAACGCGCGTAGGTATATTCCTCGGTCACTCCATCCCAGTCCATTGACAAGAGAATCGCCTCGACGTTGTGCAACGCCGATGGGTTCGGTGAGGAGCTCCGCTGATCTCTGATGAAATTGGTCAGAGTTCCCAGGTATTGCACTTGCTGCCAATCGAGGGCTCCGCGCACCTCGGTGGCGTCGGTGTTCAAGCAGACCGGCACGCCCTGAGCGTTTGTCCAGTACTCGTCGTTATAGGGGGGCATCCACCAGAAGGCCGACTGATTGAAGGTCTGCTGCATCCAGGTCATGCCCTTCTCACCATTGGTGAGATCTCGGAAGGCCCGGTAATTCGTGATGGAGCCGCCACTATAGCTCAGCTCGGCCATGAGCCGATCATGCCATCCCGCAGGATGAAACTCTCGGTGGCCCAGATGGGCTTGCCCTTGGCAAACCCAAACCGGCGGTAGCTGCCGCAGGGCGCCATCTCGTAGATGCGGGCATAGCTGCCTCCGTCGGCCTTCGACGCCGCAGTACAGGCTCCCGGAGGAGAAAGGAAGAACGTGAGAGCGTCGTATACGACGGCATGCGCACTCGCGGAGCACGCCGCCAAGGTCATGAACAAGACACCTCGTAGAACCGCTGTCCTCATATTGTTTCTCCTGGTCGATATTCAAGGCCGCTTGGTGAGCCAGAAGGATTGCCCGTGCCGCGTGGCTGGAGGGGCGGCGAGGGATCGCCAGATACGCTCTAGCTGCGGGCTCAGTTGCGGGTCCTGGCAAACGTAGGCGCTGGGCAGAAGGATCTCGAAGCGTTCCGGTGCAGCGAGCAGGATTGCGCCCAGCACGTACTGCTCCGAGTATCCTCGATCGATCCACTCTGCAGGGTAGTCATCTGGAAGGTAGACGTCATGGATCTGGATCAACACCCCGGCGGGCAAGGCCGGCAGCACCTCGAGGAAGAAGACGGTCACATCGGAGTTCATCCCCACCCGGTGAGAACCGTCGAAAAAGACGATGTCTCCAGCTTGAAGACTTGAGTAAGCGGTCGGAGCGACGGCTTCAAGCCCCATGCGCAGCGATGCATCACAGAGGTCCTCCACATCGGCGCGGGGCTGAGGGTCGATAGAGACAATCCGCGTCGGCAGACCGCGCCGAGAAATCGTCGCACGCGCGAACTTGGTAGACTCTCCGGATCCTATCTCCAGATAGGTTCTCGGCGAGCCGGTCGCCAGCATGTAGCATAGCGACACTGCGTCGAAGGCGGGCAGGAAGTCGTTCCGCCAGAAGGGCCCCGCGCCTGTCGTCTGGCGGTCGGCCGGGATTTCAGCCAGATCGGGCGCGTAATCACCCATCCGCGCCAACGTTTCGGCGTATCGCGGCTTGCCGGCCGCGAAGAGTTGCTCAAGCCCGGCATGCCGTGGA
The DNA here is from genome assembly GCA_964245465.1 of uncultured Thermoanaerobaculia bacterium. Classification (GTDB taxonomy): domain Bacteria; phylum Acidobacteriota; class Thermoanaerobaculia; order Multivoradales; family UBA5704; genus DATARR01. The sequence goes on along the minus strand of CAXTNS010000205.1, from coordinate 4,366 downwards.
TTGCCACGGCCGTAACGAGGCCTGGCGTCTATCGGATAATCCAGTGCGGAGACAGCGGACAGGGCTTCGGAGGTCTTCGCGCCCTCTAAGGCGTCGAACGGGTCACTGCGCTGAAACTGGCGGACCAGCCGCCCGAGGACACCGTCACCAACACCCATAGTCACAATATACTCGCTAATCCTCTGCTCCGGGATCTTCCAAACTCTGCACGATCTGGGTGACCTCGACCTCGGCCTTGCGGATCTTGCCGCGGCAGAGGTCCAGGAGCTGGGCGGCGCGGCGCAGCTCCTCGGCGAGGCGGTCGATGTCGATCTCCTCGCCTTCGATGCGCTCGAGGAT
>CAXTNS010000205.1:0-4017 GCA_964245465.1 uncultured Thermoanaerobaculia bacterium | reverse complement strand
GCGCCTCCACGAGCCCCCGGATCATCGCTGGCTTGGCCTCGCGGAAGCTCAAGGGGACTTCCGTTTGAATCGGTTCGCTCATGATTCCTCCACTCGGCTCTGCAGGTCTCCCCCGGCGAGCCGGGTGGTGATGAGGTCTCCGGGCCGCGCGTCGCCCGGGTTGCGAAGGGTCCGCCCGGAGGCGTCCCTCGTCAGGCTGAAGCCCCGCTCCAGGGTGCGCTCCGGAGCGAGTTGGATTGTGAGGCGCTCGATCCCCTGGAGGGTCGCGGCCGCCTCCCGAACCTTGCCACGGCCCGAGCCGGCGATCCGCTCGCCCAGCCGGACACGCTCCCGCTCGGCCGCTTCGAGCCGGCGCGGGGTGATCTCCGCCAGCCGGCCGCGCAGGGTGTCCTGCCGCCTCTCGGCCTCGCGCAGGGCGCTCCGCCCCAGGCGGGCCAGGGCGCGGGCGTGCTCCTCGATGCGGTCCCCGGCGGCGGCCAGCCGCATGCGCGCCAGGCTCACCCCGCGCTCGGCCCGTCCCAGGGCCTCGCGGCCGGCGCGCAACGGCTCTAGGGCCTCCCGCAGGAGCCGGCGCCGCAGATCCTCCACGGTCTGATCGGCCACGGCCACGCGCTCGATCAGGAACTCGGCCGCCTTCGTGGGCGTCTTGAACGCCGTGTGGGAGACCATGTCGGCGATGGCGCGGTCGATCTCGTGCCCCAGCCCGGTCAGCACCGGGAACGGCGCGAGCGCGATGGCCTCGGCGATGGAACGGCTGTCGAAGGCCGCCAGGTCCGTACGCGAGCCGCCGCCGCGGATCAGCACGGCACAGTCGATGGGCAGGCCGGCCAGCGAAGAGAGAGCCGAGACGACCTCCCGCTCGGCCTCCCGCCCCTGCATGGCGGCGTGCACGAAGATCACCCGGAAACCGTAGCCGCTCTCGGTCAATCCCGAAAGGAAGTCATGAAAGGCTGCGCTGCCGTGCGAGGTGACGAGGGCGATCGTGAGGGGCAGGTCCGCCAGGGGGAGGCCCCGGTTGCGCTCCATGAGGCCCGCGGCGGCCAGGGCGGCCAGGGTCTCCCGCCGCCGCCTTTCGAGGAGGCCCAGGGTGAAGGCCGGGTCCACCTCGCGCACGCAGAGCTGGAGCCGGCCGGAGGGGGCGTAGAAGTCGAACCCGCCCCGGCAGCGCACCTGGATGCCGTCCGTCAGGCGCTGCTGCGAAGCTGAGAGCAAGCGCTGGATCTTGAGGGCGTCCCCCTTCCAGATCACCGCGTCGAGCTTGCCGATGATCTCGTCGTTCTCACCCTTCTCCACCAGCTCGAAGTAGACGTGCCCGCGGGCGCTGGGCCGCACGCGCTGCGCCTCCCCCACCACCCACACGGAGGAGAAGGCCTCGCCCAGGAAGTCGCGGACCTCCCCGCAGAGCTGCGCGACGCTGTAGGTGGGCTCGAAGCGAGATGGCTCAATGATACGACTTCAGCTCCTTGGTGGAATGGAGTGGGATCGACTCCGCCCACTCGACGGCCTTCTTCTCGCCCGCCGTCAGCTTGGAGAGGAAGTCCACCGCCTCCTCGCGCTCGCGGAACAGGCGCCAGATGAAGGTGTGGCCCGCGGGAGCCGTGAAGTAGGTGTAGTGCTTGGCCCCGTTCGACAGGTCGAAGCCCAGGTTCGACTCGCCGTTGACTCCCACGCACGCCACGGCGATGGCCCGGTAGGCCAGGGCGAGCGCCTTGACGGCATCCTCGTAGTCGCCCAGCTCCTCGCGCGAGAGGGGCGAGTGGTAGACGGAGATCTTGGCCCCGTCCTCCTCGGCCAGCAGGTTGTAGGGGATGTCGTGGCGGTCCATCGCGTCCTTGGTCTCGCTGGTGGTCACGAAGACGTCCTCCGTGCCGGCGACCTTGTAGGTGATCGCGTAGACCTCCTTGTCCAATTGGGAAAACGCCTCCGCGAGGATGCTCTCGTCCTCGATAGTGAAGTAGTAGAGGCGGTTCATCATGCGTCGTGCAGCCATTCGGCTTGACCTCCCAAGTGATTCGTCCGTGCCCGTGCAGCACGTTCCGTCGGGACGGAACCCGGGAGCCGGTGATCTGTACGGGTGGAACGGGATGGCGGGGCAAAGACCTCGCCCGGCACCTTATTGTAACAAACCGCTACACCCACCCCTCAGAATTCCTGAACCGGTTCGTAACGGGGCCGTTCCCGCAGGCTGAGCCCGAGGAGGAACCCGGCCGTGCACCCCCCCAAGTGGGCGGCGTTGTCGATGCCCGGGATCGAGAAGCCGAGGAAGACGTTGACGGCGGCCCAGCCCACCAGTTGGGAGAGCAGCGCCTTGGCCTGGGGGGTGAGGAACTGGCGCCGCTTCAGGAGGAAGGCGATGAGGCAGCCCATCAGGCCGAAGATAGCTCCTGACGCGCCGGCCGAGAGAGACCGGGTGAACATCACGCTCGCGAGGGAGCCGGCGATGCCGCTCACGAAGTAGACCAGCAGCATCTTCCCCGAGCCCAGCAGGAATTCGAACAGGGCGCCGAGCTGAAGAAGAGCCCAGCCGTTCACCAGGAGGTGCACCCAGCCGATGTGGAGGAACATGCTGGCCACCAGGCGCCAGTACTGATGGGCGCCCAGGACCAGCGGAGAGAAGTTGGCCCCCAGGGCCAGCAGGACATCCGAATTCGTCGACCCGCCCCGCACCGTCTCCACCAGGAACACGATCCCGATCAGGACGAGGAGCAGGGTGGTGACGGGCGCCCGCCGGCCGAGGAGCATGCCGGCATCGTACCGCAGGTCTCTCTCCCAAAGGCGCGCTACGGGTACGTCCCGCGCGACACCCGCGCCTTGAGCCCCTTCTTGATCCGCACCTCGACGGGCCGGAACCCGCTCGCGTCCGCCGGCCGGTCGGAGTTGTAGGTGAGGAGGTAGCGGCTGCGCAGCTCCTCGCCGATCCGGCTGTAGATGCCGGCCAACTCGTCGGCCTTCTCGATGAAGAAGGCCCGCCCGCCCGTTGTCTCGGCCAGCTCCGTGAGCTGGTCCCGCGGTCCCTTGCCAAGACCGATCGTGTAGATCGTCACGCCGCTCTTCTTGGCGTACGCCAGGGCGTCCTCCCAGGTGGTGCCGCTCGCCGTGTCCTCGCCGTCGGTCAGCAGCACCAGGGCCCGCTGGCCCCGCTCGGCACGGAAGTAGTAGAGCGAGGTGATGACGGCGTCGTAGAACGTCGTGCGGCCGAACGCCCTCAACCCTTCGAGCGACAGGGCGACCGCCTCGGCGTCGTCGACCGGCGGCATGAGCAACTCCGGCCGGCCGCCGAACTGGAGGGCGAAGCCGCGGTCTTTCGGGGTCAACAGGTGGTGGACGAAGCCGGCCGCGGCCCGCTGCGCCTCGACGAGCGAGGCGGCCATGGAGAAGGAGGTGTCAATGGCGATGCCCAGCGAGAGCGGCAGGTCGTCCACCTGCTCGAAGCGGACGATCTTCTGCGGCTTGCCCGCCTCCAGCACCTCGAAGTCTGAGGCCTGCAGGCCCTGTACCGGGTGCCCGGAGCCGTCCACGGCGGTGGCGAACAGCTCGACCAGGTCGACCTCCACCTCCCCCAGGTTGGCCGGCGCGCGCAGGAAGCGCACGTCCTCAGCTTGCGTGCCGTCGTCCAGCCGCGCCGTCACCGTGAGATAGGCGAGGTCCCCCTCGGCCGGCACCTGGACCTCGTGCTGCCAGGGCGGCTGGGTGAGGGTCGCGACCACCCGGTCGTTGACGCGGAGCTCGACGCTCTCCACGCGCCGGGCCTCGGGCACCACGACCTCGGCCCGCGCCATGGCCTTGCTGCCTGCTTTCGTGCCGATGGCCCCGCGCCTGGGATCGGTGATCAGCACCCGGAAGCGCCCCCGCGCCTGGTTGACCACCACCTGGTCCCAGGCCACGAGATCGCCGGCTGCGTCGTAACCCTCGACGCGCACCACCTGCTCGCGGGGGATCTCGGCGAGCCGGACCTCAGCGGAGTAGGGCGGGCGGGTGCGCGAGAGCTGGGGCTGGCCATCCAGGAGGAAGCCCCCC
>CAXTNS010000204.1:0-10125 GCA_964245465.1 uncultured Thermoanaerobaculia bacterium | reverse complement strand
GGTCGCCGTGGCCGTCAGGCAGGAATCTCCTGTCGGGCAGCTCTGGATCGTCGAGCCGGGACGCATCCGCATCCACTGGCCCCTGACCCTGACCGAGGACTGACCGCTCACCGCGTCGGACGCGGGAACTTCATCGTCACCGGAACGAGGAAGAGGATGCTGAACACCCCGAAGGCGTAGAGGGGGACGAAGGGCGCGGCGCGCTGGTCGGTCAGGGGAGCCATGGAGCGCAGGAGCCCCAGGATGGCCGGCGGGCCGAGGTAGTAGATCAGGAGGAAACGGCGGCGGATGGGGGCGGGGAGACCCCAGGTCCGCCGCACGTAGAGGATGCCGAAGCCCCAGCCCAGCGCCCCGGCCACGCTGTAGTAGCAGGTATAGCTCTCCATGGGCGGACAGGTGCAGACCAGGTTCCGGTCACCCCAGGGGTTGTCTACCCGGGCCACATAAGGCCAGAACTTGCGCTCGCGCACCCAGGGGGCCGGGAAGACCGCCTGCTCGCGCCCATAGGGATGATTCCAATCCCCGGCCGCCAGGTCCTCGGCCGTGTGGGGAGCGTTCTTCAGCGGGTTGTCCTGCCGGTCCATCTTGCCCTGCTCGATGGCCCGGATCTCCTCGCGGATGTGGATCATGGCGTCGCAGAAGCGGTCGAGCTCGGCCTTGGATTCGCTCTCCGTGGGCTCGATCATCAGCGTGCCCGGCACCGGGAACGACATGGTCGGCGCGTGGAAGCTGTAGTCCATCAGCCGCTTGGCCACATCCTCGGCCTCGATGCCCGCCGTGGTCTTGAACGGTCTCAAATCCAGGATGAACTCGTGGGCCACCCGTCCCCGGCCGCCCTTGTAGAGCACCGGGTAGTGCTGCGACAGCCGCGCCGCCATGTAGTTGGCGTTCAGGATGGCGACCTCCGTGGCACGCGTGAGGCCCGCCGAGCCCATGAGGGCGATGTAGGACCACGAGATCGGCAGGATGCTCGCGCTCCCCCACGGGGCCGCCGACACCGGCCCCATTCCTTCGCTGTCACTGCCGCCGGTGGGGATCACCGGGTGGCCCGGCAGGAATGGCGCCAGGTGGGGGGCCACGCAGATCGGCCCCATGCCCGGACCGCCGCCGCCGTGCGGGATGCAGAAGGTCTTGTGCAGGTTCAGATGACAAACGTCCGCCCCGTAGTCGCCGGGCCGGCACAGCCCCACCTGGGCGTTCATGTTGGCGCCGTCGAGGTAGACCCGCCCGCCGTGCTCGTGGACGATCTCACAGATCTCGCGGATGCCCTCCTCGAACACGCCGTGGGTCGAGGGGTAGGTCACCATCAGCGCGGCCAGCCGGTCGCGGTGCTGGGCGGCCTTGGCGCGGAGGTCGCCGAGGTCCACGTTGCCGCCCGTGTCGCAGGCCACCGCCACCACCTTGAGGCCGGCCATCACGGCCGAGGCCGGATTGGTGCCGTGGGCGGAGACGGGGATCAGGCAGACGTCGCGGTGCCCCTCGCCCCTCGACTCGTGCAGGGCGCGGATCACCATCAGGCCCGTGTACTCGCCCTGGGAGCCCGCGTTGGGCTGGAGCGAGCAGGCGGCGAAGCCCGTGATCTCGCAGAGCCAGCTCTCCAGAGTGCGGAACAGCTCCTGGTACCCCCGCGTCTGCGCGGGAGGCGCGAAGGGATGCAGGCCGTTGATCTCGGGCCAGGTGATGGGCGCCATCTCGGCCGTGGCGTTGAGCTTCATGGTGCACGAGCCGAGCGGGATCATGGAGGTGGCGAGCGACAGGTCCCGCGCCTCCAGGCGCTTGATGTAGCGCAGCATCTCGTGCTCGGTGTGGAAGCTGTTGAACACCGGGTGCGTCAGGTACTCCGAGGTCCGGGCGTGGGGCGCCGGGATCTCGAGGTCGATCCCCCCCACCGCGAGATCCGCGGCCTTGAAATCCACGGCCCGGCCCGCGAAGACCTGGAGCAGGTCGTCGAGGTCCGATGCGGTCACCGTCTCGTCGAGCGCGATGGCGACCGTCCGCTCGCCCAGCTTGCGCAGGTTGATCCCCCGCTCCCCGCCGGCGGCCAGGAGGTCGTCCGCCGTCCGCTCGCCCGTGCCCACCCGCAGGGTGTCGAAGAACGGCTCGCGGCCCACGGCGTAGCCCAGACGGCCCAGCCCCTCGGCCAGGACGGCCGCCAGGGCATGGACTCTCCGGGCGATGGCCTTCAAACCCTTGGGCCCGTGGTAGACGGCGTACATGCTGGCCATGATGGCCAGGAGCACCTGGGCCGTGCAGATGTTGCTCGTGGCCTTCTCGCGGCGGATGTGCTGCTCGCGGGTCTGGATCGCCATGCGGAAGGCCGTCCGCCCGTGGCGGTCGCGCGAGACGCCGATCACCCGCCCGGGGAGCTGGCGCTTGTATTCGTCCCGCGTGGCGAGGAAGGCCGCGTGCGGCCCGCCATAGCCCATGGGTACGCCGAGCCGCTGGGCCGAGCCCACGGCCACGTCGGCGCCGAATTCGCCCGGCGCCCGCAGCAGGGTGAGCGACAGCAGGTCGGCCGCCACCACCACCAGGGCCTTGGCGGCATGGGCCTTTTCGGTCACGGAGCCGTAATCCACCACCCGGCCGTCCGTGGCGGGATACTGGAGAAGGACCCCGAAGAAACCGCCGGCCTCAAAGTCCGCGGTCAGGGGATCGCCCACCTGGATCTCGATGCCGACCGCCGTGGCGCGGGTCTTCACCACCGCGACCGTCTGCGGATGGCAGTCCTCGGCCACGAAGAAGGCGTTGCGCTTGCCGTCCGACCCGGCGTAGCACATGTGCATGGCCTCGGCCGCCGCCGTGCCCTCGTCGAGCAGCGAGGCGTTGGCGACCGGCAGGCCGGTCAGGTCGGCCACCATCGTCTGGAAGTTGAGCAGCGCCTCCAGGCGCCCCTGGGCGATTTCTGACTGGTAGGGCGTGTACTGGGTGTACCAGCCGGGGTTCTCCAGGATGTTCCTCTGGATCACTCCGGGCGTGATGCAGCCGTGGTAACCCATGCCGAGGTACGAGCGGAACACCCGGTTCTCCGAGGCGATCCGGCGCAACGACTCCAGCATCTCCCGCTCGCCGAGCTCCCGGTCCGCGGGCAGGCCGGTCAGGTGGAGCGGCTCGCGCCGGCGGATGGACGCCGGGACCGTCTCGTCCACCAGCTCTTCCAGTGAGCCGGCGCCGACCGTCTCCAGCATCTGCCGGATCTCGCTCTCGTCCGACCCCAGATGGCGGCGGACGAAGGTGTCCGTGGGATGGAGGACGGCACGGGGCTCCGCTCCGGGCTCTCCAAGAGAGATGGCAGGCGAATCCTTAAGCTTCTCCACTCTGTACGTACTCCTCGTACTGCTCGGCGTTCATCAGGTCCTTGAGGTCGGCCGCCGAGGAGAACCGGATCCTGAGCAGCCAGCCCTCGCCGTGCGGGTCCTCGTTGAGCAGCTCCGGGTCGTCCACCACGGCGTCGTTGACCTCGACCACCTCGCCCGCGACGGGCGTGTAGACCTCGGCCACGGCCTTGACGGACTCGATCGTGCCCAGCTCGTCGTTGGCGTCGAAGACCTGGCCGATCTCCGGCAGCTCGACGAACACCACCTCGCCCAGCTCCTGCTGGGCGAACTCGGTGATGCCGAGCACGACCACGTCGTCCTCGACGCGGACCCATTCATGCTCTCTCGAATAGAGATAGTCAGTTGGATACATTGCCTCTTCCGCCCTCCGTTTTGGCTCGGGTTATATCACCAAAAATCGCATGAAAGATCGTATCCTCAGCGGGGCCGCTTGTAGAACGGAACCTCCACCACCACCGCCGGGAGCGCCTTGCCGCGCACGTCGATCGCCAGCGCCGTGCCCGGGGCCGCGAGACCCTGGGGCACGTAGGCCATTCCCAACGCCTTCTCGAACGTGGGGCTCCAGGTGCCGCTGGTGACGGTGCCCAGGGTGCCACCGTCCGAGACAACCCCGTGACCCTGGCGCGCGATTCCCCGCCCCTGCACCTCGAATCCCACCAGCTTGCGCTGGATGCCCTGGGCCTTCTGGGCCGCCAGGGCGTCGCGTCCCAGGAAATCCCCCTTCTCCAGCTTCACCACCCAGCCGAGCCCCGCCTCGAACGGTGTCGTGGTCTCGTCGATCTCGTGGCCATAGAGCGCCATGGCGGCCTCCAGGCGCAGCGTGTCGCGCGCGCCGAGCCCCGCGGGAGTTGCTCCGGCATCGATAAGACGCTGCCAGACGGCCGGGGCGTCCTCAGGAGCCAGGTAGATCTCGAAGCCGTCCTCTCCGGTATAGCCGGTACGCGAGATCAGGGCGTGCACGCCGTTTACTTTCCCTTCACCGAAGCCGTAGTACTTGAGCCCGGCGATCCCCTCTTCGGTAAGCCCGGAGAGGATCTCCAGCGCCTTCGGTCCCTGCAAGGCGAGCAGGGCATAGTCGTCGCTCTCGTTGGCAACAGTCGCCTTCCCCTCCGCGCGCGACGCGATCCATTCAAAATCGCGCTCCGCGTTGGAGGCGTTGACGACCACCAGGAAGTCCTCCGCCGCCAGCCGGTAGATCAGGAGGTCGTCCACGTAGGTGCCCCGCTCGGTCAGCAGGCCGCTGTAGTGGGCGCGTCCGGGGACGAGCTTGGAGACGTCGTTGGGGGTCAGCCGCTGGAGGAACGCCTCGGCGCCCGCCCCGCGCACCCGGACCTCTCCCATGTGGGAGACGTCGAACAGCCCGGCGGCCGTGCGCACCGCCCGGTGCTCCTCGATGACGCCGGCATACTGCACCGGCATCTCCCAGCCGGCGAAGTCCACCATCTTCCCCCCGGCCTCCCGATGGCAGTCGTAGAGGGGGGTCCGTTTCAGGCTCTGAGTGTCTGTCATGAAAAAACGCTATCACGACCGGAGCGCAGGAAAGCCGGCCCTCGCGGGTTCCAGGGACAAAGACGGACGGATACGATCCCGAAAGGAGAGTCGAACCGATGAAGACCCGTAAAGCGAACCTGATGCTGGCCTTCCTGGTCACCCTGCTGGCCCTGCCCTTCGCCGCCCAGGGGCTGCGGGGCGGCGGGCCACGCGATGCCGACGCCATCCTGCACAACCCCCGCGCTCTCGCCCGCTACTTGAGGCTGACCCCGGCCCAGGTGACGGCCGCCCAGCAGCTCCAGGCCAACCTCAGGACTGTCCTGGAGCCCCTGCGCGCCAACGAGAAGCAGCTCCGCGAAGCCCTCAGGGCCGAGCTCGACGCGGCCACTCCCAACGCCTGCGAGGTCGGCGACGCCCTGCTCGCCGTGCGTGCAAATGAGGAGAGGATCAAAGACGCCCTGGAGAATTACGACCGGCAGTTCTCCGCCCTCCTGACCCCCGAGCAGCTCGCCCGGTACGAGGCTCTGAAGGAAGCCGCGCGGCTGCTGGGCGGCGGGGATTCGTAGGCCCTCAACTCCCGGCAAGGACAGCAAGGACACCAAGGACGACAAGGACCTCGAGGACAGCCCAGCGCGTCCTTCACTGCGCGTCCTCGCTGTCCTTGGTGTCCTTGCTGTCCCTACTTGTCACCACCCCGCCACACCTTCGCTACGGGAATCTCCAACTCCCTCTCCTATCGTCTCCTCGATTCGTAAACCTCCGCGCCTGTCACACGGCCGGGGAAGAGGGCGGGGAGTTGCGGCTCGCCTTTCGTTCCCGGCCGCCTTTTTCCGGTTCGGCTTTGCAACGCGCGTCAAAGCGCGGTACTTTTCCGGATTCGAGGTGCGCCCATGCAGCTTCTCCTCATCCGACACGCCATCGCCGAAGAGCGGGAGGACTTCGCCAAAACGGGCAAGGACGACCGGCTCCGTCCCCTGACCGACGAGGGGCGCAAGAAGATGAAGCAGGCCGCCCGCGGCCTCAAGGGTCTCGTGCCGGAGATCGACCTCCTGGCGACCAGCCCCCTGACCCGGGCCGCCCAGACCGCCGCCATTCTCGACTCCGTCTACGGCGGCCTCAAAGAGGTGGAGATCGACGAGCTCTCCCCCGAGACCACGCCCGAGGATTTCCTGCTCTGGCTGCGCAAGCAGAAGCAGGACGTGGTAGCCGCCGTGGGCCACGAGCCGAGTCTCAGCCTGATCCTCTCCTGGCTCCTGACCGGCAACGAGCGCCGCCTCTTCGCCTTCCGCAAGGGGGGAGCCTGCCTGCTCGAGTTCCCGGACGAGCCGGCCGCCGGCACGGCCACCCTGGCCTGGGCACTGACGCCGGCCCAGCTTCGCGGTCTCTCGGATTAGGCTGGTCCTGATGACCACCGGCCTCCTCTCCCGTCCGCCCGAGGAGGGAGCCCGCCTGCTCGCCCTCTCCTTCCTCGATCAGGCCTCTCAGGCCCGGCCGCGCCTGGCCGATCCGGCGGACACCGAGGCCCTCCATGACTTCCGCGTCGGCCTGCGCCGCCTGCGGAGCTGCCTCCGCGCCTACCGCGCGTACCTGGAGAAGAGCGTCCCCAAGAAGCTCGCCAAGCGGCTGAAGCGCCTCGCGGGCTCGACCGGCCCCGGGCGCGACACCGAGGTCCAGATCGAGTGGCTGCGGGACCGCCGTTCCCATCTCGCCTCCCATCACCGCGCCGGCCTCGACTGGCTCCTCGCCCGCTTGGAGGACCGCATGCGCGAGGCCTACGAGGAGATGCGGGAGGAGATCGAGGGAGAATTCCTGGAAGTCGAAGAGGAGCTGCGCCGCCGGCTCTCCGTCTACCGTACCGAGGTCCACCTCGATCCGTCCGAACCCCGGGAGACGCTGGGGAGCGCGACGGCCGACATCCTCCGCCGGCAGGTCGCGGAGCTGGAGACTCACCTGGCCAAGGTGGAAGACCCCGAGGACGAGCAGGAGGCTCACGAGGCGCGGATCAGCGCCAAGCGCGTCCGCTATCTCCTCGAGCCCCTGGTGCCGGAGATCGAGGACGCCGCCCCCGTGGTCAAGAGCTTCAAGGCCCTCCAGGACCTGCTGGGCGACCTCCACGACGCCCATGTCCTGGAGGCCGATCTCGCCCAAGCCGTGTCCTGCAGCTCTCCCTCGCCGGCGCGCCCGACGACCGGCTCCTGCGCGCCGAGCGCCCGCGCGACCGCGTGTCCGGCCTCATCTCCCTCGCCCGCCTGAACCGCGCCCGCCGCGACCGTCTGTTCGAAGCCCTGGAAACCGGCTGGCTGGACGGCAGGGCCCACGACTTCCTGCGCCAGGCCGAGGGTCAGCTCGCGGGACCCGGGGGAGCGGACGGCCCTTGACACCCCGACCTCTCCACCCGTAGATTCTCAATCATGAATCCTCACGCCACGCCCCGCCGAACGTATTGTATGGGAATGCCCATGCCAAGGCCGGGCGTTGGTTTCGCCATCGCGAGGTACGCCGACCCGTAGCAGCTCACCAGGCGTTCTTCCCGAGCGAACAAAACCAACCGCCCGGCCTCCAACCGCGGCGGTTTTTGCTTTTTATCAACGGACTTTTCTGGAGAACGCCATGACGATTCCCATCCCCGCCGACCTCGACGAGCTCGCCGGCCTCGACCAGCTCGAAATCGATCCGTCCCTGGCCACCCGCGCCCTGCACGCCGGCACCGCGCCCGATCCGGTCACGGGGGCCATCCTGACGCCCATCTATCAGTCCACCACCTACGTCCAGGAGGCCGTGGGCAAGGACAAGGGCTACACCTACACCCGATCGGGCAACCCCACCGTCACCGCCCTGGAGCGGCGTCTGGCCGACCTGGAAGGGGCCGAATACTGCTCCTGCTACGGCACCGGCCTCGGGGCCACCACGGCCCTGGCGCTCGCTCTCCTCAACGCGGGCGACCGCGCCATCCTGGGCGACGTGGTCTACGGCGGCACCGTGCGCCTGTTCCAGCAGGTGCTCTCCCGCTTCGGCGTCGAATCCGACTTCGTGGACATGACCGATCCCGCCACCCTGGAGGCGGCCTTCCGGCGTCCGGCCAAGCTGGTCTTCCTGGAGACGCCGGCCAACCCCACGCTCAAGCTGACCGACATCGCCCTGGTCGCCGGCTACGCCCGCGACATAGGCGCCGTGGTGGTGGTGGACAACACGCTCCAGACACCCGCCCTCCAGCTCCCCCTGAACCTGGGAGCGGACGTCGCCCTCCACTCCACGACCAAGTTCATCGAGGGGCACAACGCCACCGTGGGCGGCGCCCTGATCACTCGGAATGCAGAGCTCCACGAGAAGCTCGCCTACCTGAGGAACGCCATCGGCGCCATCCAGTCGCCGTTCAACGCCTGGCTCACCCTCCAGGGGGTCAAGACCCTGCCGTTGCGCATGGAGCGCCACGCGGCCAACGCCCTGAAGGTCGCCCGCTTCCTCGAAGGGCACCCCCGCGTCACCCGCATCCTCTACCCGGGCCTGGAGTCGTTCCCCCAGTACGAGCTCGCCAAGCGCCAGCAGGTGACCGGCGGCGCGCTCCTGGCTTTCGAGGTCGAAGGCGGAGTCGAGGCGGGCATCCGGGTCATGAACGCCGTCCGCGTCTGCTCCCTGGCCGAGAACCTGGGAGCCGCCGAGACCATCGTCACCCATCCCGCTTCCATGACCCACGCCGCCGTGCCCATCGAGCTGCGGCTGGCGACCGGCATCACCGATGGCCTCATCCGCGTCTCGGTGGGGCTCGAAAACCCAGACGACATCATGGACGACCTGCGCCGCGCCCTGGAGGCGTGAGCGCGGAACCACAAGGAGATGAACGTGAAACAGAACCTGCTCGAAAGAGCCGAACAGTTGGGCCTGTCCCCTCGAAGCGCGGTTTACGGCTTCGATCCCTCCCGCTTGCCTTCCCCTTCCTTCAACCCTCATCCTCCTCTGCGGGTCGCGCTCCTCGGTTGCGGCACCGTGGGCGGCGGCGTTCTCCAACATCTTCTTGCCCGGCCCAGCCTCTTCCAAGTCACGGGAGTCCTGGTGCGGAACCTCTTCCGGGACCGCGGCGGCCTGCCCCGGCACCTGTTCACGGCGGACACGGACGAGCTCCTCGGACGGGGCACGGACGTGGTCGTGGAGGTCCTGGGCGGACGGGAGCCCGCCGGGCGGCTCATCCGCGAGTCCCTGAGCCTTGGACGCTCGGTCGTGACGGCCAACAAGGCCTTGCTTGCCGAGGAGATCGGCCCCCTCTCGGAGCTGGCCGCGCGGAGCGGCGCCTTCCTGCTCTACAGCGCCAGCGTCGGCGGCGCCCTGCCGGCCCTGGAGACGGTGCGCCGGGCGGCGGCCCTGGGGCCGATCCGGGCAGTCTCCGGCGTCCTCAACGGCACCTGCAACTTCGTCCTCGACCGCTGCCGCGCGGGATCGTCCTTCGAGGAAGCCGTGGCCGAAGCCAAGGCCGCCGGCTACGCCGAAGCCGATCCCAGCCTGGACCTCGACGGCTCCGACACAGCGCAGAAGCTCGCCCTGCTCATCCGCGAAGCCTTCGGCATCCATCCACGCTGGGACGAGATCCCCCGGCAGGGGATTGAAGGCTTGCCTTCTGGAAAGACCGTCCGCCTGGTCGCCTCGTGCGAGCGGACCCCGGTCGGCCTCGCGGCGAGTGTGCGGCCCCTGGAGCTGCCGGCCGACCACCTCTTCGCCCGCGCCGCCGAAGCTGGCAACGCCCTGCGGATCGAGATGGAGGACGGCTCCCTGACCGAGCTGACGGCCCAGGGCGCCGGACGCTGGCCCACCAGCGCGTCGGTGCTCGCCGATCTCCACGACCTCCACGGTCTCCTGACGGCGCGCCCCGCCTTCGTCTTCGCGGAGGTGACGGCATGAAAACCGCCACCCGTTGCGTCCACTTGAATCCAAGCCGTGACCCCTTCGGCGCGGTCTCGCCGCCGATCTACCAGACGGCGACCTTCCGCCAGCCCTCGGCCATGGAGTTCGGCGAATACGACTACACCCGGACCGCCAACCCCACCCGCGCCCAGGCCGAGGAGCAGATCGCCGCCCTCGAAGGCGGCCGCCATGCCTGCGCCTTTTCGAGCGGCATGGCCGCCATCACCGCCGTCACCCGCCTCGTCCAGGCTGGCGAGGAGATCCTGGCCGGCGACGACCTCTACGGCGGCACCATCCGCCTGCTCTCCCAGGTCGCCCCCCGGCTGGGCATCGCCGTGCGCTGGGTGGACGCCTCCGATCCCGCCGCCGTGGAAGCGGCTATCACCCCCGCCACCCGGCTGCTCCT
>CAXTNS010000203.1:0-10189 GCA_964245465.1 uncultured Thermoanaerobaculia bacterium | reverse complement strand
CGGTGCGCCGGGAGGGGAGCGCTCCCGACGAGATCGAAGTCTGCGCGCTGTCTCACGAGCTCCCGGGGCCGTTCTGCCCGGAGCGGGTGAAGATCGCCTACCTGCCGGGCACGTCGAAGCTCTCGGCCTGCCCCCTTCATCGGCCGATGCTGGTGGACAGCGAAACGGGGGAGTTGCTGGCCGGAGACTGCGTGGGCCGGCGGCCCCATGAATTCCGGCTGTTGACGATCTATCCGCCGGAGCTGGTGGCCTGGTGGCGGTCCCAGGGGGCGCCGGTCCAGGAGGTGCCCCGGCTGTCGGCCTCCTGCTCGGGGATTCCGGACGGCGATCCGCCGCGAATCGTGTCGCCGGATGAATCGACGCCCTACCGCATCCGGCGGGAGGCGCCGGTCGAGTACCAGAGGATCGCTCTCGTGGCCCAGGCGGCTCCCGGGGCGCGACGGCTGTTCTGGTATCAGGATGGGACTCTGGTAGCGACCACGGAGACGGGGTCGGCGCAGGGGAGGTTTCTGGATCCTGTGCGCGGCGAGCACCGGCTGGTGGTTACGGATGACCTGGGGCGGTCGGATGGGGTGACGTACCGGGTGGAGTAAGTCGGGCCGGCAGGGATGCCGGCGCTCCCAGGGAGGGTCATCCGGAATACCTCTGACCCCCGTACCTGTTGAAAGGGAACAGTCTGGAGGGAATTCTCATCGCCCATCGTTCATATGACGGAAAGGCATTTGACACCTGGACCACACAGGTCTACAGTCCTGTGTTTGTGGGGAAAGGTTAGGATGAGAGTCCTACGCAAAAGCATTCAGGTCATCGCCGCTCTTGCCCTTCTGGGGCAGACGAGCGTCCTTCAGGCCCAGGTGCGCCAGGCCGGCGTCGGCGGACGGGTGCGCGGCGAATCGGCCCCGCTGGCAGCGGCCCACATCTATGCCTACCAGCTCGCGGACCTCACCCTGCGCAAGGTGAAGACGGATGCGCAGGGCAACTTCCTCTTCCAGGACCTTCCCGCGGGCCTCTACAAGGTCATCGCCCACAAGGCCGGGTTTGTTCCGGTCGTGGCCATGCTCACCCGCACGACGGCCCGGGCCTATCAGGCCCTCGAGTTCCAGCTCCTCCAGCGGCAGGCTGGCAAGGGACAGGAGGAGGACGACTTCTGGTCGATCCGCGCCCGGGTGCCCGCCGACGTGCTGCGCGACATCGAACAGGAGGAGTCCCCGATCGAGCTCGCCTCCTTCGGCTCTCCCTCCTCGGGCTCTCTCACGACCAGCTTCCAGACCGAGATGCAGGCCCTGACCGGCTTCGACCAGATCGGCGCGGGCGGCGGCACGCTCTCCGGGGCCGGTCTTGGTTTGAAGGGGCAGGTTGGGCAGGTCCGGGTGGGGCTCCAGGGCCGGATCTCCCAGTTGAGCTCCGGCGGCTCGCTCCCGGGTCCGGACGCTCCCTCCGCCATAGGACAGGCGAGCAGCCTCACAATCGACATGAGCCGCGGGACGGGCCGAGGGAGCATCCTGTCGCTCAACAACCGTATGGCCGGCCATAGCGAGTCGGGTGACGGTCCGGGCCCCGGTCCCATCGGCTTTGAGCACTACCAGGTAAACTGGTCCCGGGAAGTGGGCTCGAACGGCCGCTCCGAGTTTGCCGCCCACTATACCGCCGAGAAGAACTTCCACCACCAAGCCGCGATTGAGCCTTTGGGGATCCCCGGAGATTACCAGAGCTGGCAGCTCGAAGGCGCCTACACGATCGACTTCAGCGACCGCAACACGCTTCAGTCGGGTATGAGGTACCGCGAGCGCGAGTTCGGCCTCACGGGCCTCGAACGGCCGGGCAAGGCGTACGAGCGGCAGGCGCTGTCGAGCATCGACCTGTTCAGCCGCGGCGGCGTCCGGGTACAGCCGGCGGTGCTCATGGAGTACGGCCTCTACAGCACCCTCGCGGACGGCACCCTCGCACTGACCCCTCAGGGCGGCGTGGTGCTCCAGCTCGGCTCCGACTGGCAGCTCGAGACCAGCGCCGCCCGCCGGGTCTACACCGACGCTCCCTACGATCCGGACTTCCTCCCCTCTCTCTTCGCGCAGCGTGACCTCTGCGAGCAGGGCAGCGACTCCTGCTACGAGGTCAACCTGTCGCGCAAGGTCGACGAGGACAACACGCTGACCTTCGGCGCCGTCCACCGCACGATCGGTGACACCCTGCGGCTCTACTTCAGCGAAGACTTCTTCGACCGGCAGGAGAGCCTATATCTGGTGCGCGGCGACGAGCTACCGGAGGTCCGGTTCGGCTTCCGCCACAAGATCTCGCCCCGGGTGGTCACGACCCTGGACTCCAGCGTGGCCTCTGGCGGCGGCGGGACGTTCTTCGCGGCCAACGGCCAGCCATACGAGAACCAGGTACGCTACATGGTGACCTCGCTCGACACTCAGCTCCTGGCGAGCTCGACGGGCATCTTCGTGGCCTTCCACCACCTGGAGCAGCAGCTCGACTCGATGAACGTCCCGGGACGGACGGACGCCCAGATGGAGATGGAGCGGCTGCAGCTCGTCCTGAACCAGAACTTGAACATCCTCCTCGACCTCGCCTCGGACTGGACCGTGCAGCTCAACATGGAGCTCAGCCGAGGCGGCACGTTCACCTCCGGCGTTCCGGTCTCGGATGACCGGGTCCGGCACCGCCTGCTGGGCGGAATCGCGGTCAAGTTCTAAATCTTCCTGCCTTCTCCCGCGGTTCATCCCGCGGGCTCTGCCGTTCATCCCAGGAATCCCAGTCCCTCAACCACTTGAATCCAAAATTCCGGAGGAGATCCGCTTTTCTGGATCAAACAACGGAAAAGCGTGGAAAATTCGGGGTTTAGGGGCCGTTCAAAATGCCGTTCCCATGGCATAGAAAGTGCTATTTGCCCTTTCGGACTGGAGTCTCTACTTTTTCATGACGCGGGCTCGAATCTTCCGACTGGCGATTTCCCTGACGCTCGCGTTGCTCGCGGTGGGTCTGGGTGGCCTCAGCGTCTACCGCAAGGTCCAGAGCTTCCAGCCGCTCGGCTTCGAGGCGGTCCCAAGCGGTGGCGGCCTGGAGGTCATCTCGGTCGACCATCCGGAAGCCGGGCTGCGCAAGGGCGACCAGATCCTCCTGGTCAACGGCGCCGACGCCACCAGCCTCGACCAGATCAAGCAGCATCTCCGGGAGCGTCCGGAGAGCGAGTTGTTCGTCCAGCGGGGCGAGCAACCCCTGCCGGTCCACTACCAGCGGCCGGCCTTCGCGCCCGACTTCCCGTACCTGCTCCTCTGCCTGATTGGTGCCATCTACCTGGCCATCGGCCTCTTCACCCTGCTCCGCCATGGGAGCGGCCAGGGCTTCCTGTTCTATCTCTGGTGTCTGGTTTCGGCGCTGGTCTACCTCCTGACGCCAGCGGGGCGCGTGGACCTGGCGTACAAGTCGATCGACCTGCTCGACACCATCGCCTATCTCCTGCTGCCGGCGCTCACGGTCCATCTCTTCCTGGTGTTCCCGGTGCAGCTTCCCCGGGAGAGCCGGGTGCGGCGCCTGATCCCGTTCCTCTACCTTCCCTGCGCGGCGCTGCTCGCCCTCCAGCTCGACCTGATGCTGCACCCCACCACGGAGGGAGTCGGGCTTTTGAACCGGGTCGCGCTGATCCACTTCGCCGTGCTGGCGGCGCTCGCGGTGAGCGTGCTGTTCTGGCGCCTGCGCCGGGGGGCGGCCGGATGGGAGCAGCAGCGGCAGATGCAGTGGATGGCCTGGGGCGTGGCCGCCGGCTACGTGCCGTTCCTGGCCTTCTACTCCGCCCCCTATCTCCTCAAGCTCCATATCCCGGCGCTGGTTACGTCTGCCGCGGTGCTGCCGCTGGCGCTGGTGCCGCTGACGTTCGCCTACGCCATCCTGCGCTACAAGCTGTGGGACATCGAGGTCATCGCCCGCGACACGATCTCCTGGACGCTGACGCTGCTCCTGGGCATCATCGGCTTCTCGCTGGTCAACCTGGGGATCAACCGGGGGATCGCCGAGGAGCTGTCGTTCGCCCGCACGCTGCTGTCGTTCCTCTCGGGTCTGGGCATCGCCGGCCTGCTGGTGCCGACCCGGGGGGGGATCTCTTCGGCCCTGGAGCGGGTGCACTACCGCGGCGCGTTCGGCAAGCGCCGGGCCCTGGCGGGCTTCGGCCGCGAGCTGCTGCACGAGCGCGACCTGGGCCGGCTGTGCGGCTCGCTCCTCCAGCGGATCGAGGACGGCGTCGACCTCGACAAGGTGAACCTCTACCTGGCGCAGGGCGGCATGTTGCGGCGGGTGCGGCCGGAAGCTCCTGGTGAGGATGTGCCGGAGCGGATCCCGTTCGACGTCCTGGGCGAGGACTTCTGGCGGCGCGACCTCGACCGGCTCTCCGGGGTGGTGATGCCGGGCGAGCCGCTGTCGGTAGCCACGCGGCTGTTCGTGGCCGGGTACCGCCACGCCTTCCCGCTCACGGTGCGCGGCCACGGGGTGGGCCTCGTCCTCACCGGCTTCAAGCGGGAGGACCACACGCCGCTCAACAGCGAGGACGTGGAGCTGATCCGCCACCTGCTGAACCAGGCGGCCCTGGCCATCGAGAACGCCCAGCTCATGGGCCAGCTCCAGGTCCGGCTCGAAGAGGTCCAGCAGCTCCAGCACTACACGGAAGGGATCTTCGAGTCCTCCCCCGCCGGCATCGCGGTGCTGGACGGCGAGCGCCGAATCGTCTCGGCTAACGCGGCCTTCGCGGCCCTGGTGGGCCGGGACCGCGCGGAGATCCTGAGCCAAGGGCTGGAGACGGTGCTGCCGGTGACTCCCCTGCCCGCGCCCGGCGAGGGCATGGTGGAGGCGAGCTGGTGCGATTCCTCGGGCTCCGAGCGGTACCTCCAGCTCTCGCTGGCCGCCTTCGAACGGAATCTCTACGTGCTCGTGGCCAACGACGTCTCCGAGCGGGTAGCCATGGAGAACGCCCTGCGCGAGAAGGACCGCCTGGCGGCTCTCGGCATGCTGGCGGCCGGCGTGGCGCACGAGGTCAACACGCCCATCACCGGAATCTCCTCCTACGCCCAGATGCTGCTCGAAGAGACCGCGCCGTCCGATCCCCACTACGAGATCCTCAAGAAGGTGGAGCGGCAGACGTTCCGGGCGGCCCGCATCGTCAACAACCTGCTGGAGTTCGCGCGCAAGCGGCAGAACGAGAAGAAGCCCGTGACCCTGGCCCCCCTCCTCACCGAGTGCCTGGACCTGCTGGGCGACCGGCTCGGCAAGCGCCGCATCGAGCTCGACTGGACGCCTCCCGCGGAGAAGGTCCAGGTGATGGGCTGCGACGGCGAGCTGCAGCAGGTGTTCACGAACCTGATCGTGAACGCCATGGATGCCATGGTAGAGACGGGCGGGAAGCTGACGGTGGAGATCGTGGCCGATGGATCCAAGGTGACGGCGCGGGTGTGCGACAACGGGCCCGGCATTCCGTCCGACAAGCTCGACATGATCTTCCAGCCCTTCTACTCGACCAAGCTCAACCGCGGCGGGACCGGCCTGGGCCTGTCGATCAGCTATGAGATCGTGCGCCGGCACGGGGGGGATCTGCGGGTGGTGAGCCAGCCGGGAGAGGGCGCCTGCTTCCTGGTGGAGCTGCCGCGGTACACTGCCTCTCCCGTGGCGACCGCATGAACATCCTGATCGTCGACGACGAAGAGGTCCTCCAGGACATTCTGACCGTGCTCATCCGCACGGAGGGGCACACGCCGCTGGTCGCCGGCACTGGCGAGGCGGCCCTCGCCATCCTCGACCGCGAGGAGGTGGACCTGGTCCTCCTGGACCTCATGCTTCCCGGCATGCACGGCATGGAGGTGCTGCGGGAGATCCGCCGGCGCGATCCGGAGCAGGTGGTGGTGATGATCACGGCCTTCTCCTCGATCGAGAGCGCCATCGAGGCCATGCGCGAGGGAGCCTTCAACTACATCCCCAAGCCGTTCAAGAACGAGGAGGTGCTGCTCACGGTCCGCAAGGGCCTGGAGACGCGGCGCCTGACGGCCGAGAACCGCTCGCTCAAGGAGCAGCTCCGCCAGCGCTACGGCTTCGACAACATCATCGGCAAGAGCCGGCCGATGCAGCAGGTCTACGAGCTCATCCAGCTCGCGGCGCCGTCGAAGAGCAACATCCTGGTCCTGGGTGAGAGCGGCACGGGCAAGGAGCTGGTGGCCAAGGCCATCCACCATCACTCGCGGCGGGCCGAGGGGCCGTTCATCACCGTCAACTCGGGCTCCATGCCGGCCGACCTCCTGGAGAGCAACCTGTTCGGCCACGTGCGCGGGGCCTTCACGGGCGCCGTGGCCAGCAAGAAGGGGCTGTTCGAGCTGGCCAACAACGGTTCGATCTTCTTCGACGAGATCGGCAACATCCCGCTCGACACCCAGTCCAAGCTCCTGCGGGTGATCCAGGAGCGGGAGTTCATGCGGCTGGGCGGGCTCGACATCATCCGCGTGGACGTGCGGCTCATCGCCGCCACCAATGCCGATCTGGAATCCGCCGTCCAGCAGGGGACGTTCCGCGAGGACCTGTTCTACCGGCTGAACGTGATCACGGTGACCCTGCCGCCCCTGCGGAAGCGCACGGAGGACGTGCCTCTGCTGGCCCAGCACTTCCTCTCCTACTACGCGCGGGAGAACGAGAAGGCGATCCGCGAGATCTCCCCCCAGGCTATGGAGCTGCTGCTGGACTATTCCTGGCCGGGCAACGTGCGCGAGCTCGAAAACGCCATCGAGCGGGCCGTCGTGCTCTCCACGGGCGAGGTGCTCACCGAGGAGCTGCTCCCCGCTTCCGTACGCAGCCAGCGCGGCGGCGAGTCCCATTCGACCGGCCTGCTCCCTCCCACCCTGCCGCCCAACGGGTTCTCCTTCAAGGACGCCGTCAGCGAGTACGAGCGGCAGATCATCATCCGGGCTCTTCAATCCTGCGGCGGCGTCCAGAAACGGGCCGCCGAGCTGCTGCAGGTCAAGCCCACCACGCTCCACGAGATGATGAAGCGCTTGAACATCTCGTCTGAAAGTCTCGTAACATCGTGATCTCCCTGAGCCGCGGGTAGGATCTCTACCCCACGAAAGGTTTATCTCCATGGTCCGCAAGTCCTCGTTTGTGATGTTCGCGCTCGTCTTCGCGGCGGCGCTCGCCATCGCTAATGCCGCTGACACCGAAGGACCTCCTCCCCAGGCGGCGGCGTCTCTGATCGCCCCCCTGTCGCACGGCGAGACGCTCGACCTGCCGCAGCCGCTCGACCCCAAGGTCCCCCGTCCCGACGCCTTCCTGGGCTATTCGCTGGGCGCCCGCTTCACCTCCTGGGACCGCATCGTGGCCTATCTTGAAGCCTTGGACGCCGCCTCGGACCGGGTGAAGATGTGGGAGTACGGCAAGACCTACGAGGGACGCCCCCTGAAGCTCCTCGCCCTCTCGACGCCCGAGAACCTGGAACGGCTGGAGGAGATCCGGGGCAACGTCCAGCGCCTGGCCGAACCGGCCGGGCTGTCGGACGGCGACAAGGACCGGCTCGTGCGCAGGACGCCCCTGGTCGTCTGGCTGGCCTATGGCGTCCACGGCAACGAGTCCTCCTCGGCCGAAGCCGCCATGGGCACGGCCTACCTGCTGGCGGCCGCGCAGGGCGAGACGGGCGCGATGCTGGAGAACGTCGTGGTGCTTCTCGACCCGCTCCAGAACCCGGACGGGCGCGAGCGCTACGTCAATGGCTACAAGCAGCGGCGGGGCAACGAGGCGAACCCCCGCCGGTCCGCGGCCGAGCACTACGAGCCCTGGCCGGGCGGCCGGCAGAACCACTACCTGATCGACCTGAACCGCGACTGGGCCTGGGCGAGCCAGCAGGAGACCCGCCAGCGGATCACGACTTACCGCTCCTGGGAGCCGCAGGTGTACGTGGACTTCCATGAGATGTCGAGCGACTCGTCCTACTTCTTTCCGCCCTCGGCCGAGCCGATCCATCCGCAGATCGACCGCCGCGTGCTCTCCTGGCTCGATACCTTCGGCCGCGCCAACGCCGCCGCCTTCGACCGCCAGGGGTGGATCTATTTCAAGGAAGAGAACTACGACCTTTTCTATCCCGGCTACGGCGACTCCTATCCGAGCCTGCGCGGCGCCGTGGGCATGACCTACGAGATGGCGGGCGGCGGCCGGGCCGGCCAGGCCCTGGCCCTGCCGGACGGCACCGTGCTCACGCTCGCCGACCGCGCCGCCCGGCACCTGACGACCTCGCTCACCACCGTACGCACGGCCGCCCGCAACAGCCGCAAGATCCTGGAAGACTTCGTGGCCAATCGCGCCAAGGCCGCGGCCGAGCCCGTGCGCACCTATCTGTGGCCGGCCGACCAGCAGGAGGCGCGGACCCTGGCCGAGCTCCTCGGTTTCCACGGCATCCGCGTCCGCCAGCTCGCGCAGCCCGCCGAGGTCTCCGCGCGCAGCCTGGGCCGGAATCCCGGAGGTACCTCGGGCGAGCCGCAGAGCCGCCGGTTCGCCGCCGGCACCTACACGGTGTCCACCGCGCAGCCGCTCGGCAACCTCATCGAGGCGCTCCTGGCGAACGACTCGCCCATGGGCCAGGGTTTCCTTGACCGCCAGCGCCAGCGGTTGGAGCAGAACCTCGACCCGGAGTTCTACGACATCACGGCGTGGTCCCTGCCACTGGCCTACAACCTGCGCACATGGGTGGCCTCAGGGAACGTGGCGGCCGGCCGGCCACTCGCCGAAGCCGCCGGCAGCGGTATTCGTGGAGAGGGAGACCTTGGATGGCTGGTGCCGCCCCAGGGGACCGACTCCTACCGGCTGGCCGCGGCGCTTCAGAAGCGTCAGATCCAGTTCCGGGTGGCCCAGGCGGCCTTCAAAGCCGGCAGCGAGAGCTACCCGGCCGGTACCCTCTTCATCTCCCGGCGGGCCAATCCGGACGACGTCCGCGCTACGATCGACACCTTGCTCCAGGAGGACTCGCTGACGGCCCAGGCCGTCTCCTCCTCCTATGAGATCCAGGGGATCTCCCTGGGATCGCGCGACATGGCTTCCGTGCGCCCCACCCGTGTGGGCCTGGTGGGCGGCGACGGGGTGGACGCCACCTCCTTCGGCTTCCTCTGGTATCTGCTCGACCGCGAGATCGGCATCGACTACGACCGGCTCGACCTCGTGCAACTCCGGCAGGTGCCGCTATCGGATTTCGACGTGCTCGTCTTCCCGGGCGGCAACTATGAGGACCGGATCGGCGACAAGCTCAAGGACGCCCTGGACGCCTGGGTCAAGGCCGGGGGGGAGCTCGTGGCCATCGGCGACGCCGTCACCTGGCTCCAGGACAAGGAGCTGACCTCGATCAAGCGCTGGACGCCGCCCAAGAAGGGAGACGGCGAGGAGGACGCTGACGCCGCCGCTGACGCCTCCGAGGACCCCGAGAACCCCGAGTCCGACGTGGAGAAGCGGCTCGCCGAGCGGCCGATCTTCACGCCGGGAGCCGTGTTGGGAACCCGCATGCAGCCCCAGCACCCGCTCACCCTGGGCCTCACGTCGTCGCCGGACGTGCTCTTCGAGGGCTCGACGGTGCTCAAGCCCACGGGCGACCCCCGGCAGGACGTGCTCGTGGCTCTGGACGACTCGCCGGTCGTGGCCGGCTTCGCCTGGCCGGAGGCCGAGCAGCGCCTCGCGGGCTCCCTGCTGGTGGGGACAGAGCAACGGGGCCAGGGCAGCGTCGTCCTCTTCGCCCAGGACCCCGCCTACCGGCTCTTCTGGCGGGCCACGACGCCGATCCTCCTGAACGCGTTGCTGTATGGCCCGAGCACGGGGCTGGGGGGACGGTTCTAAACCGGTCATCGCAGCCATGCCCGCCCACGACCGCGCACGCCACGTCGAGCCCATCACCGTCCGCTGGGGGGACCTGGACTCGATGGGCCACGTCAACAACGCCAAGTACTTCACTTACTGCGAGTCGGCCCGCATGAGCTACTTCGCCGCGGTGCGCATGGAGGTGCACCGCGAGGGCGAGCGCCACGGACCGGCCCTGGCCGCCGCCAACCTCAACTTCCGCCAGCAGGTGCGCTGGCCGGCCGAGCTCGAGGTGGCGACCCGGGTCTCGGAGATCGGCCGCAGCAGCTTCAAGATGGAGTACCAGGTCCTCTCCCCCGGCACGGACGACCGGGTCGCGGTAGAGCCCGAG
>CAXTNS010000202.1:341-10191 GCA_964245465.1 uncultured Thermoanaerobaculia bacterium | reverse complement strand
GATCGGAACGGACGCCGGTGACCGACTCGGCGACGCCGATGCTCGCCTGCACGATGATGCGGTGCCCGTCGACCACGAACGGCTCGACCAGCGCCTCCTCGAACCGCGCCGCGACCACCCCGGCCGCGGCGATGTCGCCGTTGACGAAGTAGGCGCGGGCCAGGACGTCGGCGATGGCGAAGTCCTTTCTCTCGGCGAGATCGTCGGCCCGGCGGGCGGCTTCGAGGAGGCCGGCCAGCCCCGACCGCAGCTCCTCCACCTGCTTCTTGGTGCGCGCGCGCCCGCCGCTCCGGCGCGCCTTCCCCCCTTCGAGCACCCAGGCCGGCAGGCCGGCCACCACGCTATCGGGCGCGCCCGCGTAGGGATCGAGATCGAAGAGATGGAGCGCTTGGAGGAGACGCGAGGCCGCCTGCCGCTCGCGGCCCGAGAGGGCACGGTCTCCGCCGCCGCCCGACAGCGGCACGACCTCCGCCGCGTCGTCGATCAGATCGCCCGCGGCGCTGCGATCCGCGAGTACGGCCGAGTCCACGGCCAGCACGACCTTGCCGGACGCGAAGAGGGAGTAGGTGCGGAGGTCCTGGAGGAGAGGTCCGAGCGAGGCTGGACGCCGGTGCACCTCGGGGGGTACGCCTGCGGCCCGGGCCAGGGTCTCGGAGATCCGTTGCGCGGCCGGCTCGGCCAGTACGAGGTCGCCGTGGACCAGGCAGACCTGGGGTGGCTGCCCGCTCTTGCTCAGCTTGGCGAGAAAGGTGTCAACCAAGTCGGCCATAGGAGATTACGCCTGTAGGGGCGGCACGCGGGGCCGCCCCTACAGAAGAATCTTTGCTTTTATCTTAGGAAGCCTCGACCTCCAGGAGCCCCTTCTCGGCCAGTTCCTGGCAGTCGATGCAGAAGCGCGCCCAAGGCACCGCTTCGAGCCGCAGGATGTTGATGGTCTGCCCGCAGTTCGCGCACCGGCCGTAGCTGCCCTCGTCCATCCGGCGCAGAGCGTTCTCGATCTGGAGCAACGTCCCCCGCTCAGCGTCCGACAGGGAGAACATCAACTCCCGGTTGTAGGCGTTGTTGGCGCGGTCCACGATGTCCTCGGTCCCGTCGTCTGCGGATTCCTGCCCCGCCCGGAGATCCTGCTTGTACATGTTGAGGATCTCGTCCCGCTGGCTCTGCAGTCTCGCCTTCAGAGCATCGTAACGATCCTGCGGCACCTCGGCGTCGGCGGCCGGCTTGGCCTTCTCTGTTCTGGCCACGCTTGCTTCTCCTTTCACAGGCGCTGAAAAAAGTTCCCTATGACACAGCCTTCCATGTCACAGGGGCTCGCGATGATAGCTCATTCCGGCTTCAATCGAGAGCACGCGGAAGAGCTGTTCGTAAAGCACGACCCGTGCCAGCTCGTGAGACAGGGTGAGGGGTCCCAGGGAAAGGACCGACCGGGCCGCGTCCAGCACGGCGCGATCGAGGCCCAGGTCCGAGCCGATCAGGAAGGCCACGGGGTGCGCCCACTCCTCCTTGAGACGCGCGAGACGCTCCGCAAACAGCTCGGACGTGAGCTTCTCCCCCCGGCTGTCCAGGGCGAAAGTCCAGGCCGGCTCCGGCAGCGCCGCGAGCAGCGCCTGCCCCTCGGCCTTGAGACGCTGCGGGTCGTCCGCCGCGGCCCGGGCGCGCACGGGCACGTCGCGCACCGTCGCCAGGCGCGCGATGCGCTTCCTGTACGATTCGCAGATCTCTTCCCAATTGGAGCGTTGGTGGCGTCCAGCCCAGACGACGACGAGCTCGCGTCCCATTCTTCGCGGCTGATCAGCCGACCGCAGTCTCGTCGAGGTCCTGGTGAGCGCGGCCCACCAGGTAGCTCTCCCACTCGTCGAAATAGGCGAGCGAGCGCAGGTCGCGCATGCGGTCAAGGAAGACGACGCCGTTCAAATGGTCGTACTCATGCTGGACGATGCGGGCCTCGAACCCCGAGGCGGCGTAGTCGAGCGGCCGGCCCTCGCGGTCCAGCCCCTGGACGCGCACGGTGGGATGACGAGGCACGAGTCCCCGCAGGTCGGGAATCGAGAGGCATCCTTCCCAGTCGTAGACCACCTCCCGGACCTGCGGCGTGATCAAAGGGTTGATCACCACGCGCAGGGGGATCTCGGGGGGGCCGGCGGCCTGGTAGACGAAGATCTGGACCTCCTCGCCGAGTTGTGGCGCCGCGATGCCTACTCCACGGGCGTCGTGCATGGTCTCGACCATGTCTTCGATCAGGCTCTGGATCTCGGGGTCCGCGATGCGGGTCGGAGGGAGGGGCTGCGCCGGGCTGCGCAGAGCGGGATGGCCGAGACGGACGATGGGTCGGACGGGCATGGGGCTCCTTGGCTTGCCGCGATTATACAGTGATAAGCTCCGGGGCCATGTCGAGAGGCACGGGCAGGTCGCTCCCGAGCCACCGGGGCCGGCAGGTCGCCAAGCGCCTGCTACTGGTGGGCGCGGCCGTGGGCATTCCGGTGGCCGCCGCCGCCCTGCTGCGCCGCCGGGCCGCGCCCCCTTCGCCGCCCCGCTGGGGCCACACCCCGGACGGGCCGTGCAGCTCGTCGAGTGGGGCCGCACCCACCGCTACGCCGGCCGCTGGAGCGAGGTGGTCTTCCAGGAGCTGGG
The DNA here is from genome assembly GCA_964245465.1 of uncultured Thermoanaerobaculia bacterium. Classification (GTDB taxonomy): domain Bacteria; phylum Acidobacteriota; class Thermoanaerobaculia; order Multivoradales; family UBA5704; genus DATARR01. The sequence continues at coordinate 7,560 of CAXTNS010000202.1, read as the reverse complement.
CAGCGGACCGCCCATCCTGCTGCTCCACTCCTTCGGTCCCGGCTATGGCGCCGGGCAGTGGCGGGCCGTGGCGGAGATCCTGGCCGAGCGCCACAGCGTCTATGTCCCCGACCTCCCCGGCTGGGGGCGCACCCGGGGCGGCGACGGACTCCAGCGGCCGGACCGCTATCTGAACCTGATCGAGGACTTCCTGGCCGGCGTGGTACGCGAGAAAGCCGTCGTGGTGGCAGCCGGACTTACGGCGGCCTACGCCGTGCAGGCGGCCGTGGACCATCCCAACCAGGTGCGTGCCCTGGCCCTGGTCTCTCCTCTGGGGCTGGGCGAGGACGGCGACGATCCCGCCCGGGGTGCCAAGGGTCAGGTCAGCACCTTCGTCTCGACCCTCCTGGGCCTGCCGCTCGTGGACGCGCCCGTGCTCGACCTGTTGACCGGCCGCGCGGCCCTGGAGCACCACCTCCGCCGCGAGGTCTACGCCGCCCCCGAGCGGGTGGACGCGGCCCTCCTGGAGCACCATTACCGGACGAGCCATGCTCCCCAGGCCCGGGCCGCGCTGGCCGCCTATCTCCGTGGGGATCTCTGGCACGATGTCTCCGGGGAGCTAGAGGGTCTGCGCACCCCCGTCTGGATCGCTTGGGGAAGGCAGTCGAAGAACCCCCCGGTCGAGAACGCCGACCTCTGGCTCCGCCACCTCTCCGACGCCGAGATCGACATCTTCGAAGGCGCCGGAGCCCTCCCGCAGGCCGAGACGCCAGCGCTGTTCTGCAGGGCGCTGGAGCGGTTCCTGGCGCGGGTGCCGTCTCAGTAATCCTAGGTAGACGCGACGACTCCGCTACAATACCCCTTCTTTGCCGCCCCCCGTCCCGGGGAGCGCGGCGCGCGAGGTTTTTCCTGATGAGCGAGAAGCGATTTCCCGACGTTCCGGGCGGATACCCGTTCCCCCAGCTCGAGCAGGAGGTGCTGGCGGAGTGGCGGAGCCGGAGCGTTTTCGAGAAGACCCTGGAGAAGCCGTCCCCCAAAGGGGAGTTCGTCTTCTTCGAGGGACCACCCACGGCCAACCACGTGCCCCACATCGGCCACGTCGTGACCCGCGTGGTGAAGGACGCCTTCCCCCGCTACCGCACCATGCGCGGCCATCACGTGGCCCGCAAGGCGGGGTGGGACACCCATGGCCTCCCCGTCGAAATCGAGGTCGAGAAGCGCCTCGGCTTCTCCGGCAAGCAGCAGATCGAGGCCTATGGCATCGCCGAGTTCAACAAGGCCTGCCTGGAGAGCGTCCACGTCTACGAGCGGCAGTGGCGCGCCATGACCGAGCGCATCGGTTACTGGGTGGATCTCGACAATGCCTACTACACCTACAAGAACGAGTACGTCGAGTCCGTCTGGTGGGCGCTCTCGGAGCTCGCCGCGCGCGGCCTCTTGAACGAAGGCTACAAGATCCAGCCCTACTGCGCCCGCTGCGGCACCACCCTCTCCAGCCACGAGGTGGCCCAGAACTACAAGGACGCGGACGATCCGTCCATCTGGACGCTGTTCCATGCCCGGCCGGGGGCGTCGGTCCCTACCACCACGGAAGGTGAATCCTGGGAAGTCCCCAACAATCTTTATTTCGTCGCTTGGACCACCACGCCCTGGACAACCCTCGCCAACGTGGGCCTCGCCGTCCATCCCGACCTCCTCTACAAGGTGGTCGAGCATCCTGGCAAGCCGGGCGACCTGATCCTCTTGGGCGAGGATCTCGGCACGGCCGTCCCCCTGGTGATCGAGGAGGAGGGCAAGCGCCGGCAGATCGACCTGCGTGAGGCTCCGGCCCTCGTCCAGTTCCGCGGCCGGGACCTGGAGGGCATCCTCTACGACCGGCTCTTCACTTTCTTCGAGCCCGACGTGCCGGGCAAGGTGGTGCTGGGCGACTACGTGACGGCTGCGGACGGCACCGGTCTCGTCCACACGGCGCCCCCTTTTGGCGAGGACGACTACCAGACAGGCCGCCGCTACGGGCTGCCCATGATCCTGTCCGTGGACGGCGAGGGGAAAATCGTCCCCGGCGCCGGGGCCTTCGCCGGCCTCTGGTTCAAGGACGCGGACCCCAAGATCATCCAGGATTTGAAGGGCCGCGGCCTCATGCTCCACAACGACCGCTACCGCCACAGCTATCCCTTCTGCTGGCGGTGCGACCGGCCGCTCCTCTATTACGCCACCACGAGCTGGTTTATCCGCACGACGGAGAAGAAGGACGAGCTGGTGGCGAAGAACAAGGAGATCGACTGGCACCCGGAGCACATTGGCGAGGGGCGGTTCGGCAACTGGCTGGAGAACGTGGTGGACTGGGCCCTCTCGCGCCGTCGCTACTGGGGCACGCCGCTCCCCATCTGGCGCTGCAACGAGTGCGACCACCAGAAGGTGATCGGCTCCTACGAGAAGCTGTTCGCCGTCTCGGGCCGGGAGAAGCCGGACAACCTCTACGACCCTGAGCAGTTCAACCCGCACCGGCCCTACGTGGACGAGATCGCCTGGCCCTGCCCCGAGTGCCAGAAGGGGACCATGCGGCGGGTCGAGGAGGTCATCGACGCCTGGTTCGACTCCGGCGCCATGCCCTTCGCCCAGCACCACTACCCGTTCGAGAACCGCGAGCTGATCGACAACCGCGTCCAGTATCCCGCCGACCTCATCTCCGAGGCGGTGGACCAGACCCGCGGCTGGTTCTACACCCTTCACGCCCTGGGTGTGCTGCTCTTCGACTCGGTGGCCTACAAGACCTGCATCGTGCTCGGCCACATCAACGACGAGCAGGGGCGCAAGATGTCGAAACGCCTGGGCAACGTGGTGGAGCCCATGGGTGTGATCGCAGAGACCGGCGCGGACGCCCTGCGCTGGTACTTCTGCATCAACAACCCCGAGGTGCCCTCGCGCTTCTCGGCCCGGCTGGTGCGCGAGGCAGCCCAGGGCTTCCTGCTGCCCCTGTGGAACGCGCTGTCGTTCTTCACCATCTACGCGAACCTGGACGGCTGGCGGCCGGGCTCCCAAGTCCCACCCTTCGACGAGCGGCCAGCCCTGGACCGCTGGATCCTCCTCCGCCTGGGCCGGCTCGTGGCCGACACCACGGCGCGGCTGGACGGTTACGACCTGACCGGCGCGGCCCGAGGCGTCGAGGAGTTCCTGGATGATCTGACGAACTGGTACATCCGCCGGAGCCGCAACCGCTTCTGGGCTCCCAACGGCAACGAAGCGGGAGCTTCAGACAAGGCGAGCGCCTACGAGGCTCTTTACGAGGTGCTTACCACGCTCACCCGGCTCGTCGCGCCGTTCACGCCCTTCGTGGCCGAGGTGCTCCACCGGCACCTCGTGCGCAGCCAGCGTCCGAACGCTCCGGAGAGCGTGCATCTGGAAGACTGGCCGGAACCTGTAGCGAGCCGGGCCGACGAGGCCCTGGAGAGGGGCATGGCCGCCGTGCAGCGCATCGTGCGCCTCGGCCATGCAGCCCGCAACCTCCACTCGCTCAAGACCCGGCAGCCGCTCCCGGCGGTCACCCTGGTGACGGCGGACGAATCGCTGCCCGGCTTGGTCGAACCATACCTCGACATCCTGAGGGACGAGCTGAACGTCAAGGAGGTGCGCTGGGCCGCGGACCGCACGGTCTACGTCCACCACGAGGTCAAGCCCATCTTCCCCAAGACCGGCCCCCGTTTTGGAAAAAAAATGCCGGAGGTCAAGAAGGCGCTCGACTCGGCCGATGGCGATACCCTGGCCGCGGATCTGGAGCGCACGGGGAAGGTCACCATCCAGATCTCGGACGGCCCTACCGAGTTGTCGGTCGAAGAGGTCGAGGTCCGGCTCGTGGAGCGCGAGGGCACGGCCACCCAGGGGGACCGCGAGTTGCTGGTGGCCCTGGAGACGGCCCTGACGCCGGAGCTGGAAGCCGAGGGCCTCGCCCGCGAGTTCGTCCACTGGGTGCAGCAGGCGCGGAAGAAGGAGGATCTCGACTATGCGGACCGCATCCGGGTCACCTACGAGGCAGCTCCGGAGATGAAGACCGCCGTGGACACCCACCTCGACTGGATCAAGGGCGAGACCCTGGCCGTCGAGGTCGCCGGAGCCGCTGCCGCCTCAGCGGGCGAGCCGTCCGTCCGAATTGAGAAGATTCACTGAGAGAAAGGATCGAGGGAGAGAATGGCCGGAATCTTCAAAGCCTATGACGTCCGGGGCATCGTCCCCACAGAGCTCAACGAGGAGATCGCGCGCAAGATCGGCCTCGCCTTCCAGTTCGTGCTCGACGAGGAGGACCGCGCGAACGGCAATACCGTCGTGGTCAGCCGCGACATGCGCTCGCACAGCCCGGGGCTGGAACGGGCCCTGATCGACGGACTCACCGCGGGCGGGCTCGACGTGGTCGAGATCGGCCTGTCCACCACGCCCATGAGCTATTTCGCCATCAGCCACCTGAAGACGGCTGGCGGCGCGCAGGTCACGGCCAGCCACAACCCGGCCCAGTACAACGGCCTGAAGTTCAGCCGCCACGAGGCCCGTCCCGTCTCGGGCGACCACGGCATCGCCCTCCTGGAGCAGAAGGTCAAGTCAGGCGACCTGCCGGAGGCGACGAAGCCTGGGACGATCACCCAGGCCAATGTCTTCGAGGACTACACCCGGCACATCCTCTCCTTCCTGCGAGGTGCCGAGGGGAAACGTCTCAAGGTGGTGGCGGACGCCGCCAATGGCATGGGAACAATCGACCGGCCGATCCTGGAAGCCATGAACCTCGAGCTCATCCCTCTCTACTTCGAGCTCGACGGCACCTTCCCCAACCACGAGGCCAACCCGCTTAAGGAGGAGAACCTCCACGACCTCATGCGGGCCGTGCGCGAGCACAAGGCCGACCTGGGCGTCTCCTTCGACGGCGACTCCGATCGTGCGGCCTTCATCGACGAGAAAGGCCAGCCTATCGGCAGCGACCTGATGACGGGCCTGGTCGCGGGCGAGCTGTTGAAGCGCGAGCCCGGCAAGGCGGTGGTCTACGACCTGCGCTCCTCGCGGGCAGTGGCCGAGTACATCGAGGAGAACGGCGGCGTCCCCGTGCGCGAGCGGGTGGGGCACTCCTTCATCAAGGCCACCCTGAGGAACAAGAACGGCATCTTCGGCGGCGAGCTGGCCGGCCACTACTACTGGCGCGACCACTCCTACGCCGACTGCCCGCTGCTCACCCTGGTGGAGGTGCTGAACCTCCTGAGGTCGAGCGGCAAGACCCTCTCCCAGCTCGTGGCGCCGCTACAGCGCTACGCCAAGAGCCCGGAGATCAACTTCGAGGTGGAAGACAAGCAGGGGAAGATGGATGAGCTGGCCCGCCGCTACGCCGACGCCCAGATCGACTACCTGGACGGCATCACCCTCAGCTACCCCGACTGGTGGGCGAACGTCCGCCCCTCGAACACCGAGCCCTTTCTTAGACTGGTCCTGGAGGCCAAGACGCCGGAGGAGCTGGAGAGGCGCAAGCAGGAGCTGATCGGGATCTTGGGCGAACCGGCGGAGTAGACGACTCCAATCCTCTGAAAATGAAAACGCCCTGCCCCGAACCCGGACAGGGCGCTTCCGTCTCTGAACCGCTTGGCCTTACCGTCGCGACATCGACGAAGCCAGCAGCACGTAGTGCAGCAGGGTCATCAGCGTCGAGATCACAGCCGCCACGTAGGTCATCGCGGCCGCGTTCAGAACCTTGTCCATGCCCTCGCGCTCCTGGGGCAACACGATGCCGTTCTCCACGGCTAGCCGCTTGGCCCGCGCCGTAGCGTCAAACTCCACCGGCAGCGTCACGATCTGAAACAGCAGCACGGCAGAGAACAGCAGGGCACCGAGGTAGATCAGGTTCGCTGAATGGAACAGAAAGCCGGCGAGGATCACGAAGTAGCTGCCGGTAGAACCGATGCCCACTGTCGGCACCAGGGCCGAGCGCAGCCACATGGGCTTGTAGTCGCGCGCGTGTTGGATGGCGTGGCCCGCCTCGTGGCAGGCGACGCCCACGGCCGCCACCGAGTTGGACGCGTACGTGGCTTCGGACAACGCCAGCGTCTTGTTCGTCGGGTTGTAGTGGTCCGACAGGAATCCTCGCGTTGGCACGACCTGGACGTCGAAGATGCCCGCACCGCGAAGCATCTCCTGGGCCGCCTGAGCGCCGGTCAACCCCCGCGCCGTCCGCACCCGGGAGTACTTCTTGAACGTCGAGTGGGTCCGCCAGCTCGCCCAGAGCGACAGTGCCAGAGCGGGGAGGATGAATAGGAGATAGGTCATAGTCTTTTCCCTTTCCTCCCATGAAAACAGAGGACATCCACGTCGTAATTCCGCCTTGATACAGTTCTGAGAGAAGGAGGACAACATGGGGAAAATTGCCATCGTCACAGGAGGGAGCCGGGGGATCGGGAGAGGCGTCGCGGAGGCCCTGCTCGGGGAGGGCTGGCGGGTCCGCTTCTGCAGCCGGAGCTCGGAGTCGGTCGAGACGGCCCAGAGGGAGCTGCGGGAGCGCTTCGGGGACGGGGTGACGGGCCGCGCCGTGGACGTACGGGATCAGCGAGCGGTGGAGAGCTTCGTCGAGGAAACGCTCCGGGAAGAGGGGCGTATCGACTGCTTGGTGAACAATGCCGGGCTGGGGATCTTCGCCGCGGTCGACGAGCTGACCGGCGACCAGTGGCGCGAGACGATCGAGACGAACCTCTCGGGGAGCTTCTACTTCCTCCATGCCGTGGCTCCGTTCATGAAACGCCAGGGCTCGGGATGGATCTTCAACATCGCCTCGCTGGCCGGCAAGAACCCCTTCGCGGGCGGCGGCGCCTACAACGCCAGCAAGTTCGGCCTGATCGGACTCTCGGAAGCCGCCATGCTCGACCTGCGCCCCCACGGCGTGCGGGTCGCGGCTATTCTGCCCGGCAGCGTGGACACCGGCTTCTCCCACCGGAGAGACGGGCAGGACCGGAGCTGGATGCTGAAGCCGGCGGACATCGCCGCGATGGTGCTCCACCTGCTCTCCTACCCGCCCAACGCCTTGCCGAGCCTGGTGGAGATGCGGCCGGCGAAGCCGCCCAAGTAGCTGCGAAAAGTAGCTGCTAGCTGATCTGGTAGACCGCCGCCGCCCGGAGGATCTCGGGGCCGGTGGGGGCCGTGGCCTGGGGATCCTCTTCGAGCGTAACCATCACGCCCTTGGTGCCGGCCGGCATGCGCTCGGAGCTCAGCTCCATGGGCG
>CAXTNS010000202.1:0-331 GCA_964245465.1 uncultured Thermoanaerobaculia bacterium | reverse complement strand
ACGGGTCCCTGATCGGCCAGGAACCAGAGCTTGTAGGCCTGCCCGTTCGCGGCGGGCTGGAGCCCTTTGAGCGTCATGTACCAGTGCTGATGGTCGGACTTCACGAACAGGATGCCCCGGGCGTTGGGCTGGAGCGGCGGCTCACCCATGGGACGCATGGGGCTGACCTCGACCGCCGGCGAGGTCACCAGCTCGAACTTCTCCCGCATGTCGAGCGAAGACGCCTGGATCCTCCGGGACTCCGCCTCCACCTCGGCGATCCGGGTGCGCTCCGCCATGAGCTGCTCCTCGAGCTGCGCGATGGTCCGGCGCTGCTCTCCCAACTGGAGGT
>CAXTNS010000201.1:0-10210 GCA_964245465.1 uncultured Thermoanaerobaculia bacterium | reverse complement strand
GGCTGGGGATTCCTCTCGGGGTCGCCACCTCCATGTTCGCGGGCATGACGCTGGGGGTGGGCGTCGACTACGCCATCCACCTCCTGGAGAGGATGGAGAAGGTTCGGGAGGCCGGGTTCGAAGGCATCGCCGCCCTGACCCGAGCCCTGGCGGAGACCGGACCCGCCATCCTCATCGACTCCGCGAGCAGCATCCTGGGCTTCTCCGTGCTGCTTTTGTCGCAGGTCCCCGCCAATCACCGCCTGGGTGGATTGCTGACACTCAGCCTGCTTGTCGCCGTGCTGGCGACGCTGGTGGTGGTGCCGGTGCTGGCGGCGCGCCGGCTGGCTCAGTCCGTAGCCCGCCGTCCGGAGCTGGAGCTGGCTCCCTCTCCGTCGTCTTCGTAGGAGCGCACCGGACCGAACCGGCGGCGGACGAACCGCTCGACGTGGATGCCGGCGATCAGGATGAGCAGGGTCAATCCGACGGCGGTCAGGGTCGTGATCCAGAGGCCCATGCCGCAGGCGATGCCCAGGCAGGCGGCCACCCAGAGGGAGGCGGCGGTGGTGAGGCCCTGGACGCTCTGGCGGGAGCTGTCGCGCAGGATGACGCCGCCGCCCAGGAAGCCGATGCCCGCCATCAGGCCCTGCACGGCGCGGAGGGCTCCGGCGCCGTCCAGGCTTTCGCCGGTGAAGGTGATCTCCAGGCTGGCCAGGGTGATGAGGGCCGAGCCCAGGCAGACGAGACCGTGGGTACGCATGCCCGCGGGCTTGTCGCGCAGCTCGCGGTCCAGGCCCAGCAGGCAGCCGATCAGCGTCGCCGCCCCGAGGCGGAGGACGATCCCTTCGGGGCCGCCCACGAAATCGATATAGTCCATAAGGCTTAGCATACCGCCCTCAGCCCGCCTTCATCGCTCGCGTGAAAGCGTCCGGCTGGAGGGCCGGCGCGTGTCGATCCGGGTCAGGCCTTCTCGGCCACCTCGGCCAGGATCTCCTGGAGCCGCTGGGGATCGACCGGCTTGACCAGATGGTGATCGAAACCCGCTTCCCGGGCGCGGCGGCGGTCCGATTCCTGGCCGTAGCCCGAGGCTGCGATCAACATCACGCCTTTCATCGCGGGGTCCTGGCGCAGGCGCTGGGCGACCTGGTAGCCGTCCAGCCCCGGCAGGCCGATATCGAGGACGATCACGTCGGGCCGGTGGGCGGCTGTCGCTTCCAGGGCTGCCGGGCCGGAGTGGGCGATCCTCACGTCGTGCCCCGCCAGGGTGAGCAATGTGCCCATCATCTCGGCCGTGTCGTCGCTGTCGTCCACCACGAGGAGCCGCAGGGGACGGGCCAGCGGCTCGGCCGGCACTTGCGGCTCGGCCTGGGGCGCCAAGGCCCGGGGCAGCACGGGGAGGCAGACCACGAACTCGCTCCCCTTGCCCATTCCGCCGCTGTTGACGGTGATCGTTCCCTCGTGCATCTCCACGAGCCTGCGGGCCAGCGTCAGGCCGATGCCGAGTCCTCCCTGAGGGCGGTCCAGCGAACGGCTCCCCTGGGCGAAGATGTCGAAAACGCGTTGGATCAGCTCGGGGTCCATGCCCACCCCCGTGTCTTTGACCCGCAGGAGGAGGTGGTCGTCCGACCGCTCGGCGCTGAGCCAGACCTTGCCGCCGTCCTCCGTGAACTTGGCGGCATTGTTCAGCAGGTTGGAGAGCACCAGCTCCAGGCGGGCCGCGTCCGCTTCCAGCCAGACTTCTTCCGTCGGCAGGGAGACCGTGACCTCGTGCCTACGGGCCTCGAAGAGGGGACGGGAGACCTCGACCGCGTTCTCGACGATCCTGCGCAAGGGGACCTGCTCCCGGCGGAGATCGACCTTGCCCGTGGAGATGCGGCTGACGTCCAGCAGGTCGTCGATCAGTCGGGCCAGACGGTGCACCTGGCGCTCCACGATGCCGCGGGTGTGGTGCTGCACGGCAGGGTCCGATTCCCGGTCCAGGATATGGAGGGCGTAGAAGATGGGGGCCAGCGGGTTGCGCAATTCGTGGGCCAGGACGGCAAGGAACTCGTCTTTCTCCCGGTCCGCCTTGGCCAGAGCCTCGGCCCGGTTGCGCAGCTCCTCCTCCATCTGCTTCTTCTCGGTCTGGTCGCGCATCACCTTGACGAAGCCCCGCAGCGCGCCCCGGTCGTCCCTCAGGAGCGTGGTGACACCGCTGCCGAAGAGGTAGGTGCCGTCCTTGCGCACGTGCCACCGCTCGTCGCTCGCCCGCCCCTCGACGAGGGCCGTCTTGAGCTCCTGCTCCGGGACTCCTTTCTCGACGTCGTCCGGCGTGAACAACCGGGCGGCGTCGTGGCCGAGGATCTCCGCTTCCTTGTAGCCCAGGAGGCGCTCGGCTCCGGCGTTCCAACTCGCCACCCTCCCCTCGGGATCGAGTAGAAGGATGGCGAAGTCCTGCACCGACTCGACGAGCAGGCGGAATGCCTCCCGCGATTCGATCAGGGGCTGCAGATCGGACATCCAGTCCGATCTGGGCAGGTTCGGGGTGTCCTGGCTCGGGTCGTTGCCGGTAGGTTTCTTCATCTCCACCGGCTTTCGGCCGAAGCAAACGGCATGCCTTATGGATATTTCGGATAGGCTGGCTTCTTCGGAGCCCACCTTTTCGCCTTCGGAATCTCCGCCATCACGGCTTGGATGGCCGCTTCGAGCTGCGGATCGCGGCCGGCGCGGAAGGACTCGGCGTCCCACTCCACCTCGACGTCCGGGTGGACGCCGCCGTTCTCGATCCCCCAGGTCCCGTTGGGATCGTAGGAGGCGCGGTTGGGGATGGTAACCTCGCCGCCGTCGATCAGGCCCGGGCTGAACAGGGCGCCGCCAATGCCGCCGCCGTAGGTGCGGGTGCCCACGATGGGGCCCAGGCCGGCGAGCTTCCACATCAGGGCGAAGGTCTCGGCCGCCGAGCCGTTCTGATAATTGACGATCAGCGCCTTGGGACCCTGCGTGAAGTTGGTCGGCATGGGCAGGTCGTTCCCCTCCCGCCAGGCGTAGGCGTAGAGCGGCTTGCGCTGGAGCAGCTCGATGACGGAGTCGAAGACCACGCCTCCCGGGCTCCACCGCTGGTCAATGACCACCCCCTCGGCGTCGAGGTTCCCCAGGAGGCCCCGCAGCAGCTCCTCATAGCCGCCGAATCCATGGTTGGGGAGGTAGACGTAGGCGATTTTGCCGCCGGAGAGCTCCTCGACCCGGCGGCGGTTGCGCTCCGCCCAGTCCATGCGGCGCAGGGTGTTCTCGCCCGGGAGCGGGACCACCGTGGCCGTCCGGACTTCGGTACCCTCTGGGGCTTCCGGGTCCGCCGCGACCTTGATCTCGACCGGCTTACCGGCCTTGCCCACGAGATAGCTGTAGAGGTTGCGCCCAGCCCGGACGTCCTCGCCGCCGACCGCCAGGAGGTAGTCCCCCTCTCGCACGTCCACGCCGGGCTGGTCGAGCGGAGCGCGGACGAGCGGATTGCTGGAGCTGGGATGGCCCGAACGGTAGATTCGCGTGATGCGGTAGCGCCCCCGGTCCACATCGAAGTCCGCGCCCAGCAGGCCGATCTGCTCCGGCTTGGCAGCGGGTGGCGGTACGTCGCCGCCCGCCACCACCAGGTGGGAGATGGAGAGGTAGGAAAGCATCTCCCGGAACAGGACGTTGAGGTCCGCCCTGCGGGTCACGGCGGGGAGATAGGCCGCGAAGTGCCGCTCCAGGTCCCCCAGGTCCTGGCCGTGGTGGCCGGGATCGTAGAACCAGTCGCGGGCGAGGCGCCAGATCTCCCGGTACATCTGCTGCCACTCGGCGACGGGATCGATCTCGAGGGTGAGGCCGGCGAGATCCAGCGGCTTGCGGTCCGGATCCGCGGGGCCGGCGGCAGGCATCAGGGTCAGGGAAGATTGATTCGGCTCGCCGGTGCGGTAGACGAGCGTGCCGCCGTCGGCGGAAAGAGCGAAGTCGCGCGCGTCGGCGGCGATCTTCTCGGGCTCGACCCCCTTCGAAAGGGTGTAGCGGTAGAGGACCAGGGTGGGATCGTCCTCCCCGGGCGCGGCGGGCCACTCCTGGACCTGCGCGAACAGCACGCCGGACGGCCCCGCCGCCAGGCCCACGAGGTCCCGGGCGCCGGCCGAGAGGGGGACGATGCGCCGCTCCATCCCTTCGAGGTCGATCTCGACGGATCCGGCCGCGGGCTCCCACTTGGCTCCCGGGTGCGGCTGGCCCGCGCCGCCGGCCCAGAGGAAGGGCGGCGGATCGCTCTTGCGCAGAACCAGGGCATTGAGCCGGGAGGAGACGAGCGGGCGGGCGAGGGCGCTCGACATCACACCCCAGCCCAGGTCTTCCGCCGAGGCCGTGCGGGCGTTGGCGCTGGTGGAGAAGAACAGGTAGCGCCCGGAGCGGTCGAAGGCCGGCAGGTCGGCCTGCACCCTGCCGTCCGTGACCTGGTGGCTCCGGCCATCCCGCGTGTCCAGGAGGAAGATCGTGCGCACCCGGTTGGCGAGCGCCTGCGAGTAGGCGAGCCAGCGGCCGTCCGGCGACCAGGAGGGGATGAAGACGCCCTGGCCGATGTGGGGAGAGGTGGCGATCTTCTTCGCCTTGCCGGTCTCCAGATCGGCCACCCAGAGGGAGAGGCGCTTGTCGGAGAAGGCGATCCGTCTGCCGTCCGGCGACCAGGTCAGCTCGCGGTAGAAGGAGGGATGGTCCTCGACGGCGATCCTGCGTACCTCTCCGCCCGCCATCGGCTTTACGTGAAGCTCGTACTCGCCCGAGGCGTCCGAGAACCAGGCGATTCGCGTTCCGTCCGGCGAGGGGACGGCGGAGCGCTCGGCGGCTCCCGAGGTCCGCGTGAGGTTCTCCGCCTGCCCTGTCTTCGCATCGACCGAGAGCACCTCGCCGCGGGTGGTGACGATCAAGCGATCCCCACCAGGAACAGGCACGGCTTGGTCGAGGAGCTTCAAGGCCGGCACGGCGTGGGTGGCGCGCTCGGTAGCGGGGAGGCTCAGGCGGACGTCCACCGTCCGGTCCTCCCGTTTCGCGGGATCCCAGAGGTGGATCGCGCCGCCGGCCACGAAGACGACGGCGTCCGGGGCGCCCGCGGCCGCCAGGATGCCGTGCTTCGGGAAGCGGGTGAGCTGCTCCGCCCTGCCGCTCGCCCCACCTGAGACGTCGTGGGAGAAGAGGTTGGGAGTGCCCGTGCGGTCGGAGACGAAATAGAGGGTGCCGCCCATCCAGATGGGGAACCGGTTGTTCGCGTCCGGGCTGGCCAGGGCGGGCCGCTTCTCGACGTTGTTCCCCGCCTTGGCTCCGTCAAGCCGGGCGAGCCAGATGGGATTCGTGTTGCCGCCGCGGTAGTGGCGCCAGGTGTTCCAGGTGACACCGTAGGGGACGAAGGCGAGCCGCGAGCCGTCGGGCGAGAAGGCGCCCTGCCGTCCTTCGGGGAAGGGGAGGGGCTCCGGCACGACACCGTCCAGGGCCATGGTGTACAGCCGCGAGACGCCGTCGCCGTCCCGGGTGGTGGTGAAGAGGACCTTCCTGCTGTCCGGAGTCCAGCCGCGCACCCGGTCGTCCTTGGGGTGCCAGGTGAGCCGCCGGGGTTGACCTCCGGGGCCTCCCGCGGCAGGCATCACCCAAACGTCGGCATCGCCTCCGAACGAGCGGCTGAAGGCGAGCCACTTCCCGTCCGGAGAGAAGGCGGGGTTGTCCTCGTCGCCGGGGAGATCCGTCAGGCGTTTCGCCTCGCCGCCCTTGCGGTCCACCTGCCAGAGATCGCCGGCGAAGGAGAAGACGATCCCGTCTCGCGTGGCGGTGATGCCCCCCATCACCATGGGCGGACGGACTGTGAGGGTTGGCGGTACGGGCGACGTGGGTGGATTGGGCTGCGCGGACTGCCCACAGGAGGGCTCGGCGGTCAGGGCCAGGGCCAGGCTCATCCCGGCCAGGAGCTGTTTCGGACGGCGAAATGGAACGTTCATGATTCTTTCTCCTGTCCAAAGCGGCGCATCAGATTGCGATAGGAGGGGCCACTCGAAGAGACCGGGTGGAGGTGCTGGTGACGGCCGAGGAGGGCGCGCAGCTCCTCCAGGGGAGCCCCGGCCTCCACGGCCTGCTTCAGGTCCGTGAGGATGAGCTCGTGGACGATCGCCTCGTGGAGCCGTGAGGCCAGCAGCGCGCTCGCCGTCCAGAGAGCCTGGTAGACGCCTTCGGGGCCGGGCCGCAGGAAGGCCAGCAGCGCCTCCCGGCCGTCGATCGAGAGGTCGATGAGCTCGCCCGGAACCCGGCCGTAGATGTCGCTGCCGCGCTGGCGGAGGATCAGCCGGGCGCCCGGGATCTCGAGGGGGTCATAGACCTTGACCACCACCTCGACCCCCCGGGCCGCGGCGGCGGCGAGGTCCTCCGCCAGCTCCGAGGCGGCACCGGGGAACAGGTCGGAGAGGATCAGCTCGCCGGCTTGGGCGATCATGCTCCGTAACCGCTCCATCACCTGGGCGCGGGAGCCGATCTCGTAGACCTTGTCGTCCTGGCCGCCGCGGGGGATGCGGGCCAGGGCGGCGGCGGCCCGTTCCCGGGACGTGCTCTGCCGCCGCGCGATCTGGGCCAGCAGCTCCTCCCACGGCTCCGCCCGGTACTGGCGGCTCGCACCCTCCGTGAGGGCCACGGCTCCCTTGGCGGCGAGCCCCTCCAGGGCCTTGTAGGTGTTGGCGGCCGGCTTGCCGATCGCCTGGGCCACCCGGTATCCCGTGGCCGGAGACTCCTGGAGCAGGAAGGTGTAGACCTCCGCCTCCAGTCCCGTGAATCCCAGCTCGGCCAGGGCCTCCACGCATTCATTGGCGTCCATCCAGTGCGCGTCCTCCTTGTTAGTAGTCCATACGAATAACAATGGGAAAAAGTTCGCGGCCGTTTTGTGGCGGTGTACGATCTGTGGCCATGGCGCCGCGCAAAACCGGACTGGACGCAGAGATCCGAGACCTCTACCGGGGGCCTCTCGACGAGTTCACCGCCGCCCGCAACGCGCTCGCAGCCCGCTTGAAGAAGGAGAAGCAGGCGGACGACGCGGCGGAGGTCAAATCGCTCCCCAAGCCCACGCCGTCCGCTTGGGGGGTGAACCTGCTGTTCGAGCGGGAGGCGGAGAAGATGGCGGAACTGCTCGCGGCGGGCAAGCAGGCGCGGACCGCTCAGCACAAAGCGGTCTCGGGGCGGGGCGCCGAGTCGCTGCGGGATACGATCCGGGACGCTCGCCGCCTGGCGGACGAGCTGCGCTGGGACGCAGCCCACATCCTCTCCGAGCAGGGGCGGTCCCCGAGCCGCACCATCGTCGATCGCATCGCGGCGAACCTCCAGGCCTTGGCCTTCAGCCCGTCCGCGGCCGAGGAGGCCGCCCGTGGCTGGCTCGACCGCGACCTCGATCCCCCCGGCTTCGAAGTGCTCGCCGGCCTTCAACTCGCCGGAGCCCCGGTGGTGGACATGGAGGCCCGGCGCAAGGAACGGGAGGAGGAGAAGAAGCCCGCGCCGGCCCGCCCCAAGGTCGTCCCTCTCCCGAAGAAGGCCGATCACGACACTCGCAAAGCCGAGAAAGAAAAAGAGGAGAGGAGGAAGCAGGAGGCCGCCGAGGAGGCCCGCCGCGAGCGCGAAGCCGAGCGGATCCGCCGGCGCGTGGCCGTGGCCGAGGAGAAGCTCGAGCGCGCCCGCGCCGAGGCGGACCCCCTGCGCGAGGAGACCGAGCGGGCGGAGGCGGCCTTGGCCGAGGCCCGACGGCGGGTGGAGGAGGCGGAGAAGGCCGCGGCTCGGGTGAGGGATCGGTATGAACGGGCGGCCGAGCGGCTGGCCCACGCCGAGGCGGCATTGCGGGAGGCTCGGGAGGAGGAGTGATCGCGAGAGATCTCCCTGGAGAAGGCAGGATTGGAGGGGCTGGTCTCAAGACGGGTGCGGATCTGGTCTCCTACTGGCAGGAACAAGGTCTGGTAGGAACCCGGCCGGAGATCCCGGACAGTCAATCCTACGCGCGTGAGCTCCGGCGCGAGGCCGAACAGCGGAAGCTCTCGTAGAGGATGCTCCTCCTCGACACGGACGTTCTCATCGACATTCCGCAGGGACGTCCTCAGGCGCGCGCTTGGGTTGGCAGCCTGGCGGAACTGCCCTCTGGGGTACTCGGCAACTCTGTGCACCTTCAACGTCAAGCACTACAGAGCTGTACCCGGTCTGTCGATCCTAGAGCCCTACGTCAAACCGTAGTTCTTCTTACCGCTCCCTCCCGGATACATCTGCGACTTTTCCCGTCACTCTCTGTAGAGAGTAAACCGTACCCTGCCAGAAGGCGCCACTTCCGGGGCATCCTCCAGAGCTGACGGCCCGATGTCTTGGGAGGGATGGCGAACCGGGATTGCCCTTGGCGAGAGAGGAGCGCCGCCTTCCGGCAGGCCCGCCACCCGGAGCGGGATTCCCGGTACGCCCGGCCCGGGGCTCGCCGCGGTCTCCGCAAGCTTCCCCGCGACCGGCTGGCGGACTTTTTCTCGCGCCTTGCGCACTATTGAGGCCGACAGGCTCATTGCCAGGGCTGGCTTGCGGAGAATTAAGAGTGGCTTGCGCACTTTCAAGGAGAGCTTGCGCGGAAATAAAGGCTGCAGGCGCATTGCCGGAGGTGGCTTGCTCAATGTCGGGGGTGGCTTGCGGAAGGTCGCCCGCGGCTTGCGCATTGCCGGGGACGGCGATCCGTCTGCCGGGGTCAGTTTGGGGAGTTTTGCCGGAATCCGGGGTTCCGCCGGGCCGCGTCCTGATGCGGACGCTTCGCTCCGGCCTCCCGCTCCGCGCGAATCAACCCTCTGCGGGGCGCCCGCCCTCTTCCGGAGCCAGAACGTCGGTCAGGAAGCCGTCGAGCCGGAAGCGCTCGCTCGCATTCAGGACCTCCCCCAGCCACTCCTTCAGCGGCCCGGGCTCGCGGAAGCTTTTGCGGTTGGGGTTCGCGGCATTGCGGATCACCCGCTCGATCTGAAGGGCGAATACCGCGCTTTCGCCGATCAGGAACGCCGTCCGCTCCACCCGGTCCGCCATCTGGGAGAGGAGCTGGATCAGGGCCGACGCCACCTCCGCCGGGAAGACGTCGGCCCGGTGCAGGTCCACCACGCCCACGTAACGATCCGGGATGCGGCTGACCGTCGCCTTGTGCTCTGCGACGAACTGCTTGATCTCGTCCAGGGTCAGGGGCGGCGTCACCCTGACCTCGACGAGCCGGCCGGCGATGTTCTGGATCCTGTGCATCTCCCCCTCCTCCACGGTCTCTACGGTGGGGCGTATTCTAGGCTAAACTCCAGGCTTACAGCTTCAGCAAGTTCAGACCCAATGAGGGAGACGAGGATGGACGGAATCGGAAACCTGTTTTCACGGTTCACGAACCTGCCGTGTGCTTTTCTGCTCCGCACCGAGACCGGGGCCCTGCCCCTGGGCAACGGCGAGCCCGCCTTCGAGCTCCACGTGCGCAACGGCCGTGGGGCGAAGGCTTTGCAGTCCCTCGACGAGCTCGCCATCGCCGAAGCTTACGTGCGGGGCGATCTCGAGATCGAGGGTGACGCGGTCCGCGCCATGTGGTTCCGCAACCTCCTGTCGGACGACCGTCTGTGGATCAAGACCTGGCGCCGTCTCCAGCCCCTGCTCCTCGGCCGCGAGCGGCTGAACCCGGAGTGGATCGCGAAGCACTACGATTCCGGCAACATCCAGCTCCTCTTCATCGATCGCGACTACCGGGCCTACAATCCCGGCATATTAGAGAGCGAGGACGACACCCTCGAGACGAGCACCCGGCGCAAATACGATTTCGCCTTCGAGCAATTGAGACTGGAGGAGGGGGACGAGGTCCTCGACGTCGGGCACGGCTGGGGCGGCTTCCTCCAGTACTGCAGCGGCCGGGGCGTCCGGGGCCAGGGCAGCACCCTCTCGAAAGATCAGTGCGGCTATGTGACTGGTTTGATCCGCGAGCGCGAGCTCGACGCTCAGGTCCTCTACCAGGATTTCTTCACCTACCAGCCCGGCAGGAGATTCGACGCGATCTCCATGATGGGAGTGATCGAGGATCTGTCGGACTATCCCCGGGTCCTCGAGCACCTCGCCGAGCTCGTGAAGCCAGGAGGCCGGATCTATCTCGACTTCGCCTCCGGCAAAGTGCCGTTCGGGACCTCCAGCTTCATCACCAAATACGTCTGGCCCGGGACCTTTCGCATGACCTATCTCCCGGAGC
>CAXTNS010000200.1:9968-10216 GCA_964245465.1 uncultured Thermoanaerobaculia bacterium | reverse complement strand
GGGGCGGCCTGGGCGGACAGATCGCCCGGCTGGCCCGCTCGGGGTTCCGCGCCCAGGCCGCTCGCCGCTTCCGTTCCCTGGGAGACTTCCTCTACATGGCCTGGGCCGGTCTCGTCCTGGCCTTGCTGGCCCCTCTCATCTGGCTCGCCGTGGTCCTGCCGCCGGGCCTTCGGACGAGGCGGCGCACGGCACGAATCGCCGCCCGGGTCCTCTTCGGCTGCCTCGGCATCCCCCTGCGCCTGGAGGGT
>CAXTNS010000200.1:3765-9958 GCA_964245465.1 uncultured Thermoanaerobaculia bacterium | reverse complement strand
TGGGGATTGGGGGAGCCCGCATCGTTGCCCCTAACCACGCGAGCTACCTGGACGGCCTCGTCCTCACCGCCCTCCTGCCGCCGGATTTCGCCTTCGTGGTGAAAAGGGAGCTCGAAGGCAACTTCCTCACCCGCATCTTCCTCCGCCGGATCGGGACGCTGTTCGTGGAGCGCTTCGACGTGGCCCAGAGCGCGGGAGAGACGGGCAAGGTCCTGGACGCTCTACGGCAGGGTGACTCCGTGGTCATCTTCCCTGAGGGCACCCTCCGCCGCTACCCCGGCCTCCTGCCGTTCCGCATGGGGACCTTCGCCGTAGCCGTCGATGCCAGCGTCCCTGTCGTCCCCCTCGCCCTCCAGGGCACCCGCTCCATCCTGCGCGGAGACGAGCGGTTCCTCCGCCACGGAAAGGTGACGGCCATCGCGGCGCCGCCGGTCCGTCCCGAGGGATCGGGCTGGCACGCCGGGATTCAATTGAGGGATCAGGTCCGCGAGGCCATCCTGGAGCGCTGCGGAGAGCCGGACCTGGGATGACCTAAATAAAAGCGATCCTTCCTGGGTCCGCGGGCATCCCACCCTGTCATCTCAGCTTTTTCTTAGATCCGTGTTCCGGTCAAGGTGAGTCGTGCCTACTATAGGCTTGAGCGCATGCCGCCGCTGCCCGTGCGTCCTCTGCCTCCGCCGGCAGGCCGAATGTGGAGTAGAGCTCGCGGGCGCGCTCGAAGTGTGCTCGCGCGTCGTCATAAAGCTTGCGGAAGTAGGCCCCTTGGCCAAGGCCGAGCTCCGCCGCGGCTTGCGCAGCGGGATCAGGAGTGCCTGCCAAGACCTGACGATACTCGCGGTCGGCAAGAGCTATGAGACCGAGGGTCAGGTAAAGGTCGCCCAGGGTCACTCGTGCCTCGGGCACCTCTTGAGCTTGCAGCGCCTCGTCATAGGCGGCGATGGCATCGGCGTATAGCCCACCTTGGGCGTAGGCTCC
This sequence comes from uncultured Thermoanaerobaculia bacterium, assembly GCA_964245465.1. GTDB lineage: Bacteria > Acidobacteriota > Thermoanaerobaculia > Multivoradales > UBA5704 > DATARR01. The sequence continues at coordinate 8,983 of CAXTNS010000200.1, read as the reverse complement.
GGCAGTCAGGAGAAGGCGGCTTGCCTTGTCCACGGAAAGCGTGGCGATCTGGCGCAGACCTTCCTGCACGCTACGCTGGTCGTTTACAGACAAGAGGTGGACCTGGTAGCGCTCGCGGACCTGACGTAGAGGAGCCGTCGAGGAGCGGCGGGAGCCAACTTCCAGGGAAACTGGCTTTTCAGGCTCCAGCGCGGGCCACTTGGCGGAAGGTGCCCAGGAGCAGACGTCGAGATCGTGCCAGGGACCCGAGCCGCGGCCGCAATGGAAGTCGTCTGCCGTCAATCGAATCGAGGCCTCGACCGGGCCTCGGAGCTTGACCTCGTATTCGATGGCATCCGGCACTTGAGTCCAGACGAGGCGAGGATAGGCATCCTTCACCGCCGTATTGCGTGGGCTCAGGAGAATGGCGCCGAGCCCCAATTCCACATGCCGCATCTCGAGCTCGAGCAGCAGGACACCGTTCTTGGGCAGGATTCTTCCCGCATACGACGCCAAATTCCGATAGGAGCTTTCGGGGAGTGGAAGACCTCGCCCGCAGGCCGTCGGGTCAAGGACCCAGTCCCGCGGTCCTGTCAGGCTCACCAGCGTCTCCGTCGAGCAGATCAAGGCCGCCTGGGCACCGGCGGGCACGTGGACAACCTCGCCTTGGCGAAGGACCTGACGCTGCGCCGCGCGGCGCACAGAACGAAATTCAGACCGGCTTTCCGAGGAGAGCGTCACCTGACCGTCGATCTGGGTCAGGACGGCGGTCAGATCTCCTGGTTTCTGCGCGGTGCCCGGGCTCGCCAGGAGAAAGAGGATTGCTCCGATGCGGGCTCGCCTGGGATCAATCAAGGCCATGGGGTGCACCTGTGTTGCTCCGCCAGGAGAGTTGCGTCCTTCGCGGCCGGGCTCAGCAGGAGCGGATCGAGGACCTTCAATCTTTGCAGCGCCGCGCAGGCCTCTGTGGCACGGCCTGCCGCCGCCTGGGCGGCGGCCAGCCAGTAGGTGGCCTCGGCCTTTCCGGCAGGGTCGGCGGGAGAATAAAGCGACAGCGCCTTTTCCAGATGGAGGATCGCTTCTTCCGGATGTCCCTCGGCGAGAGCTGCCCGGGCAAGATTTTTGTGGAGCTTTGCCAGCGTGCGATCGCAGCTCAGGCCGGCTTCGAAAGCCTTGCGGGCCTCGGCCGGATGATCGAGATCGAGATAGACGTTGCCGAGCTCGTTGTAGGCGTACGCGTAGTCCGGATCGATCTCGATCGCCCGCCGCAGACTGGGGAGAGCTTCCTCGTAGCGCTTCTTGAGCGCCAGCAGGCTGCCGAGATTGTAATGATGAACGGCTTCCTCGGGAGCGGCTCTCACGGTCGCCTGGGCATGCACGAGGGCGGTCTCATCGTCGCCGAGCTGCATTTCCACGATTCCGAGGTTTCCCAGAGCCGCGGCGTTGTTCGGATCAAGATTCAGAGCGGAACGGAAGGCTTCTCGGGCTTCTTCCTTCCTGCCGAGCTCCAGAAGACCGATTCCATCATTGGTCAGCCGTATCACCTCGGTGGTGCGGCGCTCCCGCAGCCAACCCGAGGCAAGGATCCAAACGAGCGAGAGAGCCACGGCAACACCCGTCAGAAGAGCCGCACGGCGAGCCCAGACCGTCGAGCGGGGAGCGAAGAGCATCCCGTCCGGGCTGCGCAGAAAAAGGATGGGCGTCGCCCAAGCGCCGTCGCCCGTCGCGGTGCGCTGGATCGCGAGACGGCCCTCGGTCATGGCCGCTTCGATGGGATCTCCGGCAGCCAGCCTCTGATAGAACGTGCGGCTGAAGGCCACGGCCGCGAGGTCCGGCACGGGCCCGCTCATCGCCACGACGGCGGGTACACCGCCCATCACCAGGGATGAGGCGGCTCCGGCGAACGGATTCGCCCCACGGGTCCCGACCGCCTCCGCCGTATGGCAGGCATTGAGGACGACGAGGCGCAGCGACTCGAAATCGTGGAGCAACTGAGCCAGACGCCGTGCCTCGAAGGGCTGGCAAGTGCCGTCGCGCCGCTCGAAGAAGAGCACTCCCTCGCTGCTCTCCTGGTCGAACTTGCCATGGCCCATGAAATGGAGGATGTGGAAGGGCGCCGTCAGAAGGACTTGGCGTATCTCTTCCACTCCCCCACGGTCCAGGAACACGATCTCGACATTTTTCTCCTGGCCTTTCCAGGCCTCCTCGAGATTCACGCGCTCTCGCGTCACGGCAAGCGGAGGGCAATCGGTCGGGCTCGCCGCCACGGCGAGAATCCGGATCCGGCGCGGGCGGGCGATCGCCGGCCGTCGCTCTCGATGTGCCTCCAGAGAGCGGACGACAGGTGTACGCCGGCTCAGGCAGAGATAGTCCTCCGTCTCGGGGTGGCAGAGCAGCTCCCAGGGCAACTGCTGGAAAGGAGCCAGCTCAGGGCGCCGTGGATTGAACAGAATATTGATGCGCAGGCCGTGGTGTCTTCCCTGAAGGCTTCCGAGACTGGCGTGGAACAGACTGGCGACTTCATCTCTGAACAACGCCCGAAACAATTCCTTTCCCGCGTCGAGCGTCGAAGCCTTCGGCGTCGGGGGAGGAGTTGCCACGTCCCGGCTCTCGCCCCCCCGGTCTGGTCCGGGCCTGGCCCCTGCCCAGGGCGGCGGCTCACCAATCCGGAAAACCTGCAACGTTCCCCGCCCTTCGCCCTGGGGCGACTCTACAGACACGGCAAACGAGCCCTCAGGAGAGGGCTCGACTCGCATCGAGAAGCTCTCATACCTCATGGAAGTCAATGGACCCTGTATTCCTCAGTGTTTCGAGGTTTTCTCGCGTCGCACATAGGCCAAAGGCAAGCTCATGTCGAAGCCTTGTTCGCTATAGGATGGATGCTGCTCTCCCTCCGTCTCTTCTGGTACCTTGGCCCGGACGTAGTCGACCAACTCGCCGGCGGTGACCACTCCATCGGCGGGATTGTCGTCCGCCAAGCCGCCAAGCCCGAGAAGAAGCGAATAGGTAAACACTCCATGGGCGAGCTTCGTTTTTTCCAACGAATTTTCGTGGGCTTGACTCGCCGTCAGCACCAGCCGTCCTTTCTTCTTCGCCAGCACCTCGAGGTACTTGTTGAAGAAATTGAGATTCCTTCCGTCATTTGCCCCGCCCCGGTCCAGCGCGGCACCACTGTGGCAGGTATCGGCAAATACCAGGATGCGCTGAGAGCGAATGGTGTAGTCCATGACATTGCCCAGGTCCCACATCGGGATTGCCGTTCCACCCAGATTCGCAACCTCGGAGTCGTGGGTCAGGAAGAAGAAGTTATCGGGGTTGATTTCGTCCTGCACGCCGTGTCCCGCCAGAAAGATCAGGACCAGGTCCTCCGGCTGTGTCGCGGCCAGGAAGTTGAAGAGCGCCGTACGGATCCCCTGATGAGTGGCGCGCTGATTGCTGAGGAACTGTACCCGATCGGGGCGGAAACCTCCTTTTTCGATCAGAAAGTCGCGGATCGCCTCGGCGTCGCGGTCAGCGTACCGGAGGTCAAGACCATCTGCCCGGTAGTCGGAGATTCCGACGACGACCGCCCACTTTTCGCCGACCACCGCGGTGGGGGAGTTGGGGGCGCGCCGGTAGATCTTGTAGGTGCTGCGGGAGAGGGGAGTGTAACCGTGCATCACTTCGACGTCCAACCGGTTCTGACCCAGCTTGAGCTCCACGTCGCCCTCCAGCGTCGGGAGGCTTCCGCCGGCAGCTTTCGCTCCGTCGCCTGATCCATTGCTCCAACTGCCGACGGAGAACGTTCTCTCGGCTCCTTCTTCGCCTGTCCAATGGATACGTAGAGAAACCGATTCTTCCCGGCGGGGAAAGCGTGCCTGGAGGAAGACGCGCTTGGCCGTCGTGACGCCTTTGTCGAGCCTGCTCAACCTCCCATCTTCGAGCTCTTCCAGCACCACCAGGCCTTCCGTGCTCATCTCCGCACGAGCCAAGGAGCCGTCACCGCCTTCAAGGCGCTGATGAGTCTGCCAGGCCTGCGGTTCCTTGGGCGGCGCGATGACCCATTGGGCGTACAGCGGATCGGCCCCGGGTTTTGGCACGACCTTGATCTCCACCGTGTTGTCCGCCGCGCTCAGGGCGTAGTAGCGCCCCTGGTGGAGCGAGAGATTGATCTCACAGAGCACCTCGTCCTCGCGGGCCCTGATCGTCTGGACGAGCCCGGTGCCGTTGGTGTTGATCTTCGGAAAAGCCTGATGGACACGGGTCAACGGGATGTGCAGGACGAGGCGCCGGATGTTCTCGGGCTCGGGGACTCGCAGGATGCCAGGCGCATACTTCCGATCACCAAGCTCGGGAAGCTCAAGCTGGATGGCACCCGGTGAGAGTGTCGCTTCGACACCCTCGCCGGGAGTCGTGGAGATCGACAGCCCGGCCAGCACCAGACCCAGCACAACGATCCACGTGGCGGTTCGCAAGGGAAGGATCCTCCTTCTAATTCTTGGGCGACCGTTTCACTGACGGCTGGACGCTGCTGTCGGTCTTCGCATCTCCCGTGAGCTGGTATGGGGTTTCGGAGCTCACGTTGTTGACTTTGTACGCGACCCAACTGCGGTCGCCGGTCAGATCAAGGTAGTCGTAGACGAACCGCATCTCCCGCGGCAGTCCTCCACCCGAGTTCCGCTGGTATAGCATTACGTAAGTCTTGAGAGCCTTCTGGATCTCGGGGTAGCGCTGAGGATCCTCGCGGCTCAGCAACTCGACGGCATACTGTAGATAGGCCTCAGGGAATCGATGGCGTACTTCGTCGAACGCCATGGCCGACTTGAGATAGCTCGCGGCCCGGGCGGCGTCCTCGTCGGTGCGGCCTATCGTCCGGTAGAGCACCCCGAGACCATACATGGTGAGCGGATCGTCCGTGCGCACGGCGGCTGCCTCTTCGAGGTTGGTGCGGGCGATGACGAAGAGGTCCCTGTCGAAAGCCAGCAGGCCATTGTCTCGTTTGAGCTCCGACAGGAGCTGGCTGTAGCGCGGCGAGGACATGCGGAATCCGCTGCCGCTAAGGATGCGGGCGACGACCGGCTGGTAGGGACCACTGAGAAGCTCCTTGACCTTGGTGGAACGCTCGGGAAGATCGACGGCGTTTCCGAAAGCCAGCTCGACCGCAGCGCCGCTACGACGGACTATGTCGCTGACCTTGGCCATGAGAGTCGGTGCCTCGCGGGCGTCGAAGCCGTGTTGCAGCAGGACCTGCGTGGCGAAC
>CAXTNS010000200.1:0-3755 GCA_964245465.1 uncultured Thermoanaerobaculia bacterium | reverse complement strand
ATTTCATGTTCGACATCGACATCAGCCGGTCGATCCGCGTGATGCCGCGCCAGCCGTCGCGCCAGGCGCCATCGACGCCCAGCCGGTAGGCGGCCTTCGCCAGCGGCCGCAACGCGACGCCCTTCACCACCGCGGCAGGATCGACCGCGGCGGCGAACTGGTCGGACTCGAGCTGAATCCCTCTCTGGAAACGATGATTCCGGAAGGATTCGACGATATCGGCTCCTAAGAGTCCGACAGCGGTCCCGACAACGGCGTCCTTCTTGCCACCGACAATGCCGCCGGCCAGCGCACCGGCCACCGCCCCGATCAGCTTGACCTTGGCCGCCCTCTTCTCCGCCTTCTCCCCTTCGACGATCTGGTTGAGGTGGTGCGAGAGCATGACGTGACCTGCCTCGTGCATCAGCAGGAAAGCCAATTGCGACTCGTTGTCGAGAAGCGAGATCATCCCGGTGCTCAGGTATACCGTGCCAGTCGCCAGCGTGTCGGCGTAGGGAAGGGGATCCTCGACGATTTTGAAGTTGACGTAGATGTTCTCCGAAGCTTCCTTGGGGATGAGCGATTGCCCCAGCCGGTTGACATAGGCCTGGAGGCTGGGGTTGGCGTAAAGGTTCTGATTGCGCCCCACCGCAGTCCTCGAGTCGTCCGTCACCAGACGATCAAAATAGTCTTTGGCTTTTTTTTCCAGATCCTCGTCCTTCAGACTGCCGACCAAGGTCGCCGGATCACGCTCGCGCAAGAGGGAGGGAAGATCGAGCGTTCTGGCTTGGCTGAGCACCCTTGCCGGCGCCAGGAACAGGAGGGATGCGACTGCCAGGGTTAGGAGGATTTCTTGGCGTCCATGTCTCATGAGCATGACTCCTTTGAGCGTTGCGGTTAGCAGCCGCGGCACTAGGAAACGTCTCTCCGGTCGGGACCGTCTGAGGACCATCGCCCCGGGTTACAGGACCTCGGCAGCGACTTCTTCCGTCAAGACACCATCGCAGACAAAATGTGGAGCGAATTCCTGCACGGGTGCTCTGCGGGCTCAGAACCGGCTCCGGTGGCGGACGATGGGGAGCGAACCTGATGCGACTTGACGAATTTACAGTTCTTCCGGCTGGATGGTCTGCTGGTGGGTTCTTTTCATTGTTTTCTGGGCTCAAACAATGTTCCAGGGCTTTAAACACCGGTTGGGGCGCTGGAACATGGTTTACCGGCTTCAAACGATGGCTGAGCCGGAAGAACAATGTTTGATGGCTTCAAGCATTGTTTTTTTCAGTACGACATTGTTTCAGGGGCTTTTTCGGCTTAAAAGGCTCCCGAGAGGAGAATCAGAGGGAAGTATGTGGGCCGGCAGGGATGCCGGCGGTCCCAGGGGGCGCTACGCCTCCGGAGGAGCTAGGGCTCGAAGTAGCCGTCCTGTGTCCGAATCTGAAGGCCTCCGGGAGCTTCCACCCGCACTTCGTGCCAGGCTCCGGGGCGCCCGGTGCGGCGGGGGGCGATGCCGAGGACGTATTGGTCTCTCAACTCGCGCAGGAGGGTGGTGAGCTGGATGGGGATCTCTTCGACGGTGGTGAGGTTGACGATCCGGCCGCCGCTTCCCAGGACGGCCGCGCGCAGCAGGTCGAGCTCCCCCTGATGTTCGGGTGCGGTGCGCCAGGCTGAGGTGACGAGGACTCTCTTGTCGACATCCGTCCTGGACAGGCGGAGCCAGTAGAGCGTCACTTGCCGGCGGGCGATGGCTTTCGCCTCTTTGAGGGAGAGGACGCTTTCGACGTCCACGCCGTCGGAGATCAGAACGGCGATCTTCCTTCCCCGGCGGGTTTCCAGGCGCTTGGAGGCGAGGTAGAGGGCATCGTTCAAGGCGGTGCCGCCTTCGGCCTTGACGCCGCGCAGGCCCAGGGTGAGCACGGACTGGAGGCTGGTGAAGGGGGTTTCCAGGAGGATGCGGTCGGAGAAGAGGAGGAGCTTGGCCTGGTCGAGGGTGGCCATGGACGAGAAGAAGGCGCGCGCGCCGTCGAGCGCTTTCTCCAGGGGCTTGCCCGCCATGCTGGCGCTCGCGTCCACGAGCAGCACGGCGGTGAAGGGCACGTCCCCCCGGCCGAAGGTGACGATGGGCTGGGGCTGGTCCTGGTCGAAGACCTTGAAGGCGCTCTGGGTGAGGTTGGTCACGGGGTTCGGCCCGTCGTTGACGGTGACGAAGAGCTGCTGGAGGTCCACCTGGATCTCGGCGTCGGCGGCGAGACGGGGAGCGTTCAGGAGGGCCGTGGCCCGGGTGCCGCCGGGGCCATGGGCCACGGCTTCCAGGCGATGGGTCCGGTTCTCGTCGCCCGCGTCGATCAGGATGCGGTAGGGGGCTCGCTCGGCGACTCCCACGGGGACGCCGTCGAGGAGGATCTCGACCCGGTCGATGGCTGTTCCGGCGGGGGAGATCCCCACCATCACCTCGGTCTCGCCCAGGATCGGCTCGCCCTCGGCAGGCCTCAGGATGCGGATCTCAAGAGCTTGGGCGGCGGCGGGGACGAGGAGAAGGAAGGACAGCAGGGACACCAAGAACAGCAAGGACGGGATTCTCATGGCGCCGTCTTCTCCAGGGCCGCGGCGAGGGCGGGCAGGTGCGCCGTGGCTTCGCGGCCGAGCTCCTGGTTGCGGGTGGTGAAGGGCTCGTCGGGCGGGCGGCTGTAGCGGCGGCGGGCCGCGCCGGCGGAGTCTTCGCCTTCCTGGGGTTTGAAGCGGGCGAGGAGCTGGCGGGCTTCCGTTCCCTGGCCGCTGCGGTCGAGGAGGGCGGCGAGGAGAAGGGTCAGCTTCTCGTCTCCCGGGAGGCGTTCGAGGCCTTCGCGCAGCGTCTTCACGGCTCCAGGAAACCCGTGAGCCATCTGCAGGCGGGCCAGCTCCTGGTAGGCCAGGGAGAGCCGCCAGCCGCCGGTCTCTTCTTGGAGAATGGCGCGGAGGCCCGCCTCGGCCTCGCTCGTTTTACCCAGGCGCGCCTTGTCCAAAGCCAGGCGCAGGCGGGCTTCCCGGTTCTCGGGGTGAGCGCGCAGCACGGTTTCGAGGTGCGGAGCGGCCTCAGCGGAAGCGCCGCGCCTTTCGGCGTTGGCGGCCAGCTCCAGGAGGATGGCTTCGTCCTCCGGGTCTCCCGCGAGCGCGCGCTGGAGCATCTGCCCTCCCTGGATGGTGACGCCGCCCCGCACCAACTGGATGCCGAAGATCGCGGAGAACCGGCGCGCCAGGTCCGCCTGGCCTCTCTCCCAGCAGAGGTCCGTCAGCCGGCCGGCGATTTCGCGGGCCACGGTGGTGCCCCGGAGCCGCCGTTTCACATGGGCTTCCTCGTAGAGGCGCTGGTGAAGGCGCAGCAGGGGCGCGAGGCTCGCCGGGTCCGCGGTGCCGAGCTCGCGGCCGGCCTCGGCCTCGATCTCCACGAGTTGCTCGACGGTGACGGCGTTGCCCTTGCGGGCCAGGAGCGCATCCTCCAGGGCCGCCACCGCCGCGAGCGCTTCCGCTTCGCGCCCCGCGGCCAGCCGCGCCAGCGCCTCCCGGTAGGCGGACCGGACGCTGTTCCGGAGCTGCCGTCCCTCGGCCGTGTCGGGGATGACCGGCAGGGGAGCCGGTGGCGCTGTGGGAACCATGGAAGCCGCCTGGAGGGGATCGTCCGGGAACGGCGGCGGATCGAGCGGTCCCAGGCTGGCCGAGCGGGCCGTGGGCCTGGGGTCTCTTCCGGCGGGAGGCGGCAAGAGGGAGGAGTAGTCGTCGTCCAGGCTCGCCAGCTCGGGGAC
>CAXTNS010000199.1:0-10243 GCA_964245465.1 uncultured Thermoanaerobaculia bacterium | reverse complement strand
GCGTAAGCGAGCGCGCGCGTGAACGTCGGCGCGCTGCGCTCGAACAGGTCGTCGAGCTCGCGCCGCGTCAGGTCGTGCTGGTAGAGGGCGAAGACGGCCGCGCGGCGCTGATCGGTGCGGCGGGACAAGTCCTAGACGCGCGACATGTAGTCGCCGGTCTCCGTCTGGACCTTCACGCGGTCGCCGATGTTGACGAACAGGGGGACCTTGATCTCCGCGCCCGTCTCCACCGTCGCGGGCTTCTCCCCGCCGCCGCTGGCCGTGTCGCCGCGGACGCCGGGCTCGGTGTGCGTGATCTCGAGCTCGACCGAGGCCGGGAGCTGGATGTCGGCGGGCCGGTCGTCGATGAACAGCAGGTCGATCTCCCGCCCATCGAGGATCTTCCGCAAGCTCGCCAACGTGCTCTGAAGGAACGACCGGCTGCGGATGAACTCGAACCTCTGCGTCCGCGGGCCGAACGTCGAGAAGAACCTGCACTCGACGTTCGTCTGTCCCCCTCCGTAGGCGCCCCCGAAGAAATCGATGCTGATCAGAAGGGCCGACGGGTCCGCAATCTGGCTCAGGCAGTACAGCGTGCCTCCGGAGGCAGTGCCGATCTCGACGACCGTCCTGGGCCGCCTGGCGAGCGCCACCTCGAGGAAGTCGTGGAGCTCGCGCGGGTTCTGGACCGCCGGGTAGACGTCCTGCGCCTTGACGATGAGGGCGTCGAGGTCGACGGCCGCATCCTCGAGCCAACCGATCGCTCGCAGCGCCTCTGTCAGCCGGCGGTGCTCGGGGCTGCTCTCCGGAGTGGCATCGCCCGCGATGAGCTCGAGGAGAGCCTGGCCCAGCGGTTCGCTCAGCTCCACCATGCCGGGCAACCAGGAATGGGAGAGGAGGATCTCGTAGCCGAGGAACGGGCGCGGCTCGAGCGGGAGAGGGCGCAGCCAGGGCCAGCGGTTCAGCAACTCCGGATGCCGCAGCAGGAAGTGTCGCGCCAGGTCCATCCTGGCCATGCGCAGGTGGGCAAACGTCTCGCTGGTGGGATCGACCGTGCCGTTGGGGGGGATTGCTTGCCTCATCAAGTAGCCTATGACAAAACTTATCTATGTCTCAGGAACAGTATATGATACGCTCAAACTGGTCGGTTCCGTCACAGGTCCTTGATTTCCAAGAGAGAGCGGGCAGCCGGTCAGAGCCTCAGGAGACGTGATGGAGCTGAAAGCGTCAGACAGGGGGCGGGCCCCCTCTCCTTCCGAGTTGCAAGCTCAACTCGACGAGACGGCCGCGGCTCTGGAAGCGGGTCTGGCCCGGAACGACCTGGAGGAGTTCTACTCGGTCTTCCGGTCGACCCAACTTCCCTTCATGGCGGCGCTCCATCAGGGAGACGCCCTGAGCCTCTCCCAGGACTGCTGCAGGATCCTGCACCGGCTGGGCGGCATCTCGCCGGCGGTGGCGCTGGCCATCGAGAACCAGTTGTACGTCACGTCCGCTCTCGCCACCTTCCCGATCCAGGATCCTTCCTTCGCGGCCCGCCGGGAGTCCTGGCTGCGGTTGATGGAGGACCGCCGGCTCCTGGTCGCCAACTCCAACTCCCGAGTGCACGCGGACAAGCTGGGGAGCCTGGGAGTGACGGCGCGGCGCGAGGGGGACGGCTTTCGGGTGATGGGCTCCGCCGCCTACATGTCCCTGGCGACCCAGGGCGACCTCGTGGTTTTCCTCACCCTCGTAGAGGGCGAGGGACCGGCGATCTTCGTCACCCGCCTGCGCGACAATCCGGGGATCGAGATCGGTCCCTTCCTCTTTCCGCGGGCCATGCTGGATTCCGACACCCGCCGGATCACCTTCCACGATCTTTCCGTTTCCCAGGAAGAACTCCTCATCGGCGGCAGGACCGAGCAGATGTCGCAGTTCAACCTCTTCGAGCTCGTCTGGCACCAGTTGCTGATCCCGGCCCTCTACCTCGGCGCGGCCGCCCGCGCGATCGAGGAGGCGCGCCTTTTCCTGCGCTCCGTCCGCGGTCACGACGACCGCCCTCTCGCCGAGCTCGACGGCATGGTGGTCGACACCGGCCGTCTGGTCATCCGCTACCGTGCCGCCTGGGCCCTGGTCCGGCAGACTGGCGAGCAGCTCGGAGAGCTGGCGCAAAGCCCCCTCGAAAAAACCTCCCTGAGCGACCTCTTCGAGCTCGCCAGCATCGCCAAACATACCGGTACGACCTGCGCCGAGGAGGTGGTGACAGCGGTACGGCGCATCATCGGCGCCCGCTCGTTCGCCGGCGACCCTCCTCACCCCATCGAGCGGCTTTCCCAGGAGATCCCCTTCGGCCCTCTCGGACCGGAAGTGAACGCGCTGATCGAGCGGCGGATCGGCAAGCGGGCCCTGCAGGAGACCCCGTTCACCGGCCCCCTTGACCCCGAAGCCTTGACACGAATGAAGAGCCCGGCGAGAGGAGCTCACCGGCCAGGAGACCCGTAATGACCCTTCAAAACAAGCCCTGGGTCCTGGGCATCAGTTGTTCCCACAACGGTGCGGTCTGCCTGCTGAAAGGCAGCGAGATCGTCGCCGCGATCCAGGAAGAGCGGCTGACTCGAGTCAAGCGGCGGCGGGTTCAAGGAGCCCTGCCTTCGCTCGCCATCAACTACTGCCTGCAGTATGCCGGCATTGCTCCCCGCGACCTCGACCTCATCACGTTCTGCGTCACGGGAAGAGCGAGCGCGGCGCTCGAAGACGTGGCGCTCAATCCGCTCCTGCGGGCGGTGCACCATGGGGTTCCGATCCTCAACATCTCCCATCACCTGGCCCACGCGGCGAGCGCTTTCGCCGTCTCCGGCTTCGAGGACTCCGCGATCCTCGTGATCGACGGAGTGGGCTCGCCCGAAGAGGACTTCTCCCCCGAAGAGAAGGGAGCGGTTCTCAGGAACCCCGTAACCGACGGATGGGAGACGATCTCGCTCTACTCCGCCGAAGGGACCTCCTTCACCGCTCTTGAAAAGCATCTCGTGGAGAATGCCCGCTGGGTGACCTGGGAGTACTTGCGGATGCCCCAGTTCCGGAGCCTGGGCGGCATCTTCTCGGCGGCGGCCTGGCAGATCTTCGGCGACCACCTGGAAGCCGGCAAGGTCATGGGGCTGGCTCCGTACGGAAAACCCGAGTTTCCCGTCAGCGACTTCTTCGAAATCGTCGACGGGACGTTCGAATACCGCGACATCGTGCCCGCCCGGTTCAATCACGCGGACCGGTGGCCCAAGAGACAGGAGGAGTACAGGAACCTTGCCTCCTCGTCCCAGGTGGCCCTGGAAGAGGCTCTGATGTGGCTCACCAGCCATCTGCGGGAGGTCTGCCCCAGCCGCAACCTTTGCTATGCCGGCGGCGTCGCGCTCAACAGCGTCTCCAACGAGAGGATCATCCGCGAGTCGGGGTTCAAGGACGTCTACATCATTCCCGCCGCGGAGGACAGCGGCTGCGCGATCGGCGCCGCCTACTACGGCCTCTGGAAACTGACCGGGCAGAACGAGAAGGGGCGCCTCCGGCACGACGCGGTAGGCCGCCCCTACTCCGGGGAAGAGATCGCTCAGGGGATCGCCCGCACGCCGGGGATCGTGGTCTCGGAAGCCGACGACCCGATCGCCGAAACCGTCGACCTGCTGTGCGCCGGCAAGATCGTCGGCTGGTTCGAGGGGAGGTCCGAGCTCGGCCCCCGGGCCCTCGGACAGCGCAGCATCCTCTGCGATCCCCGCGCGCCGGACGCCAAGGCCGTCCTCAACAGCCGGGTCAAGCACCGGGAAGAGTTCCGGCCCTTCGCGCCGGTGATCCCGTTGAAGGAGGCCGGCAACTGGTTCGAGATGGACGGCTTCGACCTGGCGAGCCCCTTCATGCTGCGGATCTGCCGCTTCCGGGAAGAGAAGAGGCCCCTGGTCCCGGCCGTCGTGCACGTCGACGGCACGGGGCGGATCCAGACAGTGACTCCGGAAGAGAACGGCCGCTTCTATCGGCTGATCGAGAAGTTCCACGAGAAGACCGGCGTGCCGATCATCATCAACACCTCGTTCAACGTCATGGACGAGCCCATCGTGGAGACCCCCGAAGACGCGATCTGGTGCTTCCTGAGCACCGGGATCGACGCCGTCGTCCTCGAAGACAGGGTCGTCACCAAGAAGCCGGGCTTCCGGTCCATCCTGGACTTCTACCCCTCCATCTCCTGCTCCCGCATTTCGGAGACCCGGCTCATCCATGAGGGGGAGATCGGCTCCCCGGAGGACAATGAAGCCTATGTGGCCTTCAGCGTCACCACTCCCTGGGGCATCACGCGGCAGACCGCGAGCCCCAACGTCCTCCCCGTCCTGGCGCTGATCGACGGCAAGACCAACGGCTGGACCCTGCTCGAGAAGCTGTCCGGGTACCCCATGAAGCTGCCCGACCAGGCCTCGCTCGTCCGCAGCATGGAGCGCTGGCGGAAGGCCTCTCCCGGCGAGGTCCTGCTCGACGCCACGGCCAACGTCGCCGAGATCATGCAGACCCTCTTCCGGCAGAGCATCGCCGCTTACAACGAGGCGTCTCTCACCCGCATGCTGGTGCGCCTGCGCCGGCATTCCGCCATCCGTTTCCGGGAAGCGCCTGCTACTATAGAAACGCCATGAAACCCGCGGCCACAGCCTTGGACCCACGGGTTTTGCGGACTGCCGGAAGGAGCTGTGCATGCTGACGCTGGGGCTCGCGGGGGGTCTGGATCCCGTCCACGAGGCGCGGTTGGACTCGCCCGAGAACTTCACCTACGACGGCGCCGCCGTCCTGGTGGAGGACGGCACCGTGGTGGCGGCGATCGAGGAGGCCCGGGTCGACCGCATCAAGCGCTCCAACAAGTTCCCCGTGGCCGCCATCCGGTTCTGCCTGGAGCAGCATGGCGCCCGTCCGGAGGACGTCGACCGGATCGCCTACTACGCGCCCGAAGACGCCGCCAACCACCTGCTCTCCAGGCTGTACCTCGCCATGCCGGAGATCGAGCAGCGGCTGGACGCCCGGAACCTGCTGGCCGCGACCCTGGGCCGGGAGCTCCGCGCGAAGATCGACCCCGCGCGGCTCCGTTTCTTCCAGCACAAGCTCACCCATGCCGCGGGCGCGATGGCGCAGTCGGGGTTCGACGAGGCCCTGGTCCTCGTCCTCGACAACTCCGGAGGCCTCTTCCGGGCACGCCGCGAGGAAGGGGGCGCCATCCGCCTCGAAGAGATCGTGGCGATTCCGCCCCCCAGGTCGACGACCCGGCTGTGCATGACCCTCCTGCCGTTCCTCGGCCTGGGTCCCCTGGAAGACCAGAAAGCGGTGGCGATGGCGCCGCACGGCGACCCTGCCCCCTTTCGCCCCCTGTTCAGGAGTCTCTACGAGTTGCTGCCCGACGGCGACTACACCCTGCGCCTGGAGCGGGCCGCCCAGCTCGTGGGCCGGATCGAGCCCCGGGGGCAACAGGGGCCCGGGCAGCAGCACAAGGACCTCGCGGCGGCGCTTCAGGAAGCCCAAGAGGAGATCGTCCTGCACGTGCTGCGGCACCACCGCCAGGCGACCGGCGTGTCCAACCTCTGCATGGCGGGCGGCATCGTCGAGAACAGCCGGACGAACGGCAGGGTGCTCTACGCCGGCCTGTTCGACGACGTCTTCGTCCACCCGGCTCCCACCGATGCGGGGTGCGCCCTGGGCGCGGCCCTGCTGGCGTCAGAGGACGCGGGCCGACCCGCGCCGCGGCAGCGGCTGCACCACGTGGACTGGGGGACGGACGCGGGGACGGACGCCGCGGCCGAGCTGGAGCGCTGGGGCGGCTTCCTCACCTTCGAGCGGTCTGCGGACCTGGCCGCCCGTACGGCCGAGCTTCTGACGCAGGGAGCGGTGGTGGGCTGGGTGCAGGGGCGTTCGGAGTTCAGCCCGCGTTCGCTCGGCAACCGGAGCGTCCTGGCGGACCCGCGCCCCGTGGAGAACCGGGAACGGGTTGACGCCCTGCTGCACCGGCCCGCCGGCTCGACGGCCTTCGCGCCATCGGTGCTGGAGGAGGTCGCCGGCGACTACTTCGAGCTGCCGGACGGGATCGACTCGTTCCCGTACATGGTCTTCGGGGTGAAAGTCCGGGAGGACCGGCGCGCGGCGCTCGCAGCCGCCGTCCACGGGGACGGGACGGCGTGGCTCCAGACCGTCGCGCGAGAGACGAACCCCCGGTTCTGGGAGCTCATCCAGGCCTTCAAGGAGCTCACCGGGGTGCCGGTCCTGCTCAACACGTCTTTCAGCAGCGGGTCCGAGCCGATCGTCGACTCCGTGGAGGACGCGGTGGCCGCCTTCCTGACGACGGAGCTGGACGCCCTGGTGCTGGACGAGTTCATGGTGCGGCGGCGTGCTCCGGCGCGCGAGGACCGGCTCGCATTGCGCGTCTCTCTGCCCTCCTATGTCCGGCTCCAGCAGACCCGGAGCTTCGTGGCTCCGGAGCGCATGGCCGCGAGCTGCCAGATCCGTACGTCGTACGATGCCCGATTGAGCGTACCCGTCTCGAACGCGCTCTTCGACCTCCTGATGAGGCTCGACGGCGAGCAACCCCTGGGAGAGCTGTTCCGGGCCCATGGCGTCGAGAGCGAGGCCGAGCAGGCCCTGATGGCCGAGCTCGACAAGCTCTGGGCGCAGCGCCTGGTCCGGCTGCGCGGAGGGAGAGGCGTGGCTTGACCGCCGGCCGGCGGGCGAGCCCGAGATGCAAGGAGAACACCATGGCCATAGAGATTAGCGTCCCGCATTTTGGTGACGGCATCAGCTACCTCCCGGAGCGCTGCACGCCGCAGGATCTCTATCGTAGATTGCTCAACCCGGAAGGGAACGTTCACTACTTCGAGCCCGCCTTCCGATTCGTCGTCGCAGCCCTCGAAAACACGACGGTCCCGCCGCTCGCGGCCGGGGCTCCGCTCGACCATGCCCACGCGCTCATCGAGCGGGCCGCGGCCGAGCTTGCCACTCCTGCCGCCCCGGAGGCCTATTCCTCGAGCTGGCCGCCGCGGGTCGCCAGGGAATTCGCGCCCGCCGGCCTGACCGACGGCGCCTGGCTCCAGGGAATCGTCCGCGCGAACCTGGTCGAGAACGAAGTCGGGATGACGGCCGTCAAACAGCTCATGATCCGGTTCGGCGATCCCGGGACGAGCGAGAGCTACGTACAACGGTACAAATCGCTCTTGCGCAGCCTCGGGGTTCCCCCGGCCAGCATCTCGCGATGGGAGCGGGAAGATTCCTCTCCCTGCGCCGAGATCTCCTATGAGCACGCCCTGCTCGGCCTTGCGCTGGGCCTCTTTCCCGGCTCGCTACGGCCCGAGACCGTCGGGTTCAACCTCTGGATGGCGGCCCTCGGGCCCTGCCCGCTGCTCGAACGCCTCGCGGACGAGCTGCGCGGCCAGAATGCCAATCTCCAGTATCTCGACATGCACGACCGCGGCGCTCTTCGCGATTCGGCCATCCAGGGCGTCGTGCGATGCCTCGAGGAGGCCGACGGCGACCTGGCGCGGGCACGGATCGCCAGGGGATTCGCCGCGGCCCACGCTTCCTATCAGAGGTGGGAAGAGGCCATGCTCGGCCGCAACGTGCCGATGAGCCCCCGCGACTTCGTCCTGGAGATGATCAGGCGAAAGGCCCATTTCGCGCTCGGGCACCATACCCGTCTCTCGTTTGGCGGCACGAAGGTCGAGGATCTTTTCCGCGGCGGCGAGGCCGGCCACGAGGCTCTGCTCGACCACCTCGTGACGTCCGGGCTGATCTATCCAGGCTCTCCCGACGACAGCCCCTTCATCTACCACAGCATCTCGTTCGACGGCCCCATGTTCGACGTCTTCACCGCCTCCGAGCAGCGCGATCTCCGCGAGTGGATCGTCAGCCTGAAATCCACAGAGGCCGTGCAACAGAAGGAGCCGCCCGTGGCGCTCCGCGGCGAGTACGGCCCTCCGCAGAATCCCCAGGATCTCCACGCCTACGCCATGGCGCATTACGGCCCTCTGTCGATTCAAGAACAGATCTACCGCGGCTCGAACTCCGACCAGTATCCTCTGGTCCGCCTGTTCGCCAGGACGATGCTCGACTCGTTTCTCCTCAAGCTCAGCACCGCGTTCAAAAACGATCCAAGGCTCGCTGCCAGCCCGCCGCCCAAGTGGTCTGAACGTGTCATCGCGGAGATGGTCGTGGAGCGCCACGAGAAAAACATCCGGTCGCGGCCGCAGAAAAACGGCGACCAGTCGGAGAGAATCCCCACGCCGATGAACGCCCCCAAGCCGGAAAAGCCTTCCATCGCCATCGCGTTCGACGGCGTATGGCTCCAGGGCTTTGCCGACGTCCACCGGTCGGATCGCGAGGAGTACGGGTGGTTGTTCCGCATCTATACATCCGAGCAGGGCGACGGAAACATGGACTGGAATCACAACTGGATCATGCGCAAAGCGGTGAGCGACGCGGGACTTGAAACGATGCTCCCCGCCACGGACCGCCGGTTCTACGAATTTTGCGACGTCAATCCCATGAACCTCATGTTGCTGGCGGCCTCGCTGAACACACGCCACTACATGCCCGAGCTCCTCGGATGCAACCTCGGGATCGAGGCCACGGGCGTCGGCGGCGGCTATATCGACGCCTGGAGAGGGTTCGTCTCGAAGACCAACAACCACTGGGCGGCGCTGAGCTACCGGTTGCACAACAGCATCGACAACTACGTGACCGGCCACACCAAGTGGTCGCTCGCCGCCATCCAGTCGTTCATGGCGCGCGTGGAAGAGAGCGCGCCAGCGGCCGTGGAGGCCCAGTGGCAGCGCATCTGGCGAGTGTGGCGCCTGCAGGAGATCCTGGAGCACGGAACCGCCGACGAGCGGCAGGCGCTGAAGGAGACCTTGGGCTTCGACGTTTCGAGCCTGGCGCCCATACCGGCGGCCCTGTCCTCCGCGGAGGACAAGCCGGAGGTCCTCACCGCATGAAGGGACGACGGAGCCCGGTATAGAATCGGTGATGCCATGAACCTACCCCTACCACAGGTGACGAATTCCGAAGCCGCGGACCGCGTGCGCACACGCCTGGTCCAACTCGGCTATTCCGAACGAGGGCTGGGCGACCGGCTCGGCAGGAACGCTCTCGGGCTGCCGCGCTTCTTCGAGCAACGGTGGCGTGCACTGAGCGGGCTGCTGTTTATGGGTGAGGAGACCGGGCTGTCGGAGCTGGCGGGCCTTCTCGAGGCGGACCACATCCGGGCCCTCGAGGAGATGCGCGTCATCGAGGTGCGCGGTCCGGCGGCGAAGTCACACCTCAAGCTGTTTCCATGCCGGGGATTGCTGATCGCCACGGACAACGAGGAGCCCGACCCCGGCCTCAACAAAGTCATGTGCCTGTACCCGGACTCCTACGTCATGGCCGACATCATCGACCGGCCGCCCGTCCACCAGGCGCTGGATCTCTGTACCGGCTCAGGGATCTACGCGCTACGCGCGGCCAGCCACTCGGATGCGGTCCTGGGAGTGGACATCAGCGAGCGGGCGATCGCTTTCTCCCGGTTCAACGCCGGTTTCAACCAGATCCGCAACGCCGAGTTCAGGATGGGCGATCTCTACGAGCCCGTCGAGGGCGCCACCTTCGACCTCATCGTAGCGAACGCTCCCTTCAACCCGGAGCCGGAGACGCCCGCGGGAGCCCACGCCCCCTCCCCTCGCGGCGCCGACTACTTCAGCGGCGGCCAGTCCGGCGAGGAGCTCCTGTCCCTCGTCGTTTCGGGTCTCGACAGGTATCTGTCGCCGGGAGGCGTGTGCCACCTCGTGACCCTGCTGGTGCATCCAAAGCAAGGGCCCGGTTATCGGGAGCGAATCTCCAGTTGGCTTGGAGGCCGTCTGGACGATTTCGACGTGCTCATCTGGGCGACCCCCTACGACCATTTCGAGAAGGTCAAGGAAGACCCGGCCAAAGCCGCCTTCCTGAAAGAGAATTTCGAACGGTTCGAGTTCGGAACGATCTCGATCCGGAGACGGGCCGGCGAAGAACCGACCTATTATCACGGCCCACCGCCGCGATCTCTTCACCCTCTCTTCGACGAGGACGGCAAGATCAAGGTCAGGATCGACGATCAGGCCTTTTCGGCTCGCTCTACGCCCGCGCCACCTGTACCCGCGCGTCGTTGAAGCACGCCCCCCCGCCCAGATCGGTGAGCGTGTCGGGCACGAGCGCATTGGCGGTCGTCCCCGAGAGCGCGTGCCGGTGCGGGTGAGCCCGGACGTGCGCCCGGGCG
>CAXTNS010000198.1:0-10261 GCA_964245465.1 uncultured Thermoanaerobaculia bacterium | reverse complement strand
GCGATTCAGCTCGACAGCGCCTGCCAGCCGAGCAACGTCGTCTTCATCCCGTAAGCTGTTCCCTCCAGCCGGGTGGGCTTCAAAGCCCACCCGGCTTTTTCTGCCGACCTTTCTACAGTGCCTCTGGAATAAGGAGGCAGTGTCGAGTGGTTGAAAGCAACAAAGGGTAATTCATCCGGGTGATCTCTGGTCTTGGCCGACGTGTCGGGATTAAGATTGACGAGCATCGATAAGCCCGGTTTCAAGCATGTCGCCGATGGGTTCTGTCACCCGCCGGCCGTGTGGAGGAGAAGCAAGATGGCATACCGCGCGCCCCTCGCACCCCCTGTCCTTCGTGCTCTGGCGTTCGTCCTCATCCTGGGTTGTGTTCTATTGAGCCCGATCCAGCTCTGGGCCAAGGGGTGTGCGGAGAGTGTGATTCCGGCCGCGCCGCCGCCGCAGAGCTTGTGGAGCGGAAGCAGCTTCGAGCCGAGTACGATCCTCCTGGACGCCACCCGGTGGACGGGCTCGCAGCTCCCGAACACCTCTTTCCCGATCTCGACCTCGGTCGACATTGAGAACGGCTGGGTTTTCCACTCCTTCTACGGCGGGTTCTCGATCTGGGACGCCCGCACCAATCCGGCGGCTCCGACGCGCGCAGCCCAGATCGGCGGCTTCGAGGGCAGTTTTCCAGGCTGGCCGCGCGTGGGCGAGTTCACGCAGGTCGTCTTCTACATCGACGCGCCCGAGGGCAACGACAATCTGGCGGCCATCGCCGCGATCAGCCCGCTGGGTCTGACGATCTGGGATACCACCAACAAGACCGCGCCGCGCGAACTGTACCAGGACGCGAGCAAGTTCATGTACCAGGTCTACGCGGCGCGGATCGGCGGCCGTGACTACGCCTTCGGCGGCGATTTCGTAGGCAACACGGGCCTGCACGCCTACGACATGACGGCGGCCAGGAGCTTTACCTCTCCCTGCGCGGACGTTGGCGGCAACTGTCCGGGAGTCTATCTGGGCCGGATCGGCGCCGCGGAAGCCATCAAGTACGTGAGCGGTCTGGGCGTGGGCAACCGCCACTTCGTCGCCACGAGCGGCGGCGATTCGAGCGGAACCGGCATTTCGATCTGGGAAGTCACCAACCCCTCGCAGCCATCGCTGGTCGTGCGGGACTTCCACGGGTTCGCCCAGTACGGCTCCACCCACGGCGTCGCCCTGTGGACCCAGAACGGGCAGCACTATCTCGCCGCGCGCCACTCGAAGGGCAGTCAGGATATCGGCAAAATCTTCAACATCACGAGCTGCCTGACAACCGGTTGCTCGGGCCTCCAGAACCTGGAGGTCTGGCGGTCGGCGCAGCCGCTCAAGCCCTATCCGGAATCCACCTACTGGCTCTCGGCCATCTTCTCGCGCAGCGGCACCACGCCGTTCGTCTACTTTGGCAATCACGACACCTGCCGCCAAGGGGAGGCGGACTTCCATACCGAGTACCTCTACGACGTGAGCAACCCCGCGAACCCGGTGGACATCTCGCCGGACCGCCACATCACGGATGAAGGCCGGCAGGTCGATTACTGGAGCTGGTACTACTCGGACACCACCCGCGGCTGGAGTCACTTCGGGCCGCGGGTCGCCAAGTTCAACGGCCAGTACCTCTACCGGGCGGCGGCGACGATCTTCGACGTCCACAAGTGGACCGGCGCCAGCACCTCGGGGCCGCCGGTGGCGAACTTCGACTGGAGCCCGGGCACCATCTATGCCGGAGATCCGGTCTCCTTCG
This sequence comes from uncultured Thermoanaerobaculia bacterium, assembly GCA_964245465.1. Taxonomy (GTDB): domain Bacteria; phylum Acidobacteriota; class Thermoanaerobaculia; order Multivoradales; family UBA5704; genus DATARR01. The sequence goes on along the minus strand of CAXTNS010000198.1, from coordinate 8,499 downwards.
CGAGCACCTCGACCGGAGCGCCGACCGGCTTCAGTTGGATCTTCCCGGACGGTTCTCCGTCTTCTTCCACGGCGAACGCGGCCCAGGTCACGTTCTCGTCTCCCGGCGTCAAGTCCGTCAGCCTGACCGTGACCAAGGGGACGGATACCAGCACGAAGACCCAGAACGTCACTGTCCTGGATCCCGCTCCGACGGTGGGGAGCATTACGGTTTCGCCTCAGAATCCGCTGGCCTGCCAGCCTGTGACGTTGACGGCCAACGGCCTGGGCGGCAAGCCGCCGGTCAGCGTGAGCTGGACGGTGTCCAACGGTCCCCTGGTAGTCGCCACCGGCACGACCAGTCCGTCCTTCACCTGGGATTCGGCGGGTTCGCCTGCGGGCCTCTATACGGCCAATGTGCTGGTCTCCAAGCCGGGCTACCCGAGCGCCTCCGCTTCCACGCAGGTGACTCTCGGAACGCTGCCGGCTTTGCCGACTTCAGGTTCTTTCACGCCGACCTACGAACCCCCTCCGGGCGGCACGGTTCAGTTCCACGTCAACGCCCCCGGCGCGACGAAGTGGACGTGGGACTTCGGCGACGGGACGGTCCAGACGTTCACGGATCCTGTGACCGGACCCAACCCGACGCATGCCTACCGGGTTGCCAATACGTACCCGGTCAAGGTGTCGGTATCCAACTGCCTTTCTGCCCAGGTCGTCCAGAGCGGATCTCTGTCCGTCGTGGTCACCCAGGTCGAGCCCCTTGCCGTCACCCAGTTCCAGGCTCAGGGATGCCAGATCTTCTGTGACTTCACGCCGGGCCAGGCGATCACGTTCACCACGGAGGCGACGGGCAGCCCCACGTCGTACGAGTACGACTGGAGCGGCAACGGCTTCGGCGGCGCCAACGTCGCCGCCGCCCAGACCAGCTCGACGCCGGTCACCAGCCACACTTACGCGGCCCAGGGGACGTACTCGCCGGCGCTGCGGCTCCGCCGCGGCACGGAGGTCTCGGCTGTCTGGACGCACCTGCCGATCAGCATTCACCCGGCGACAACCAATCCGCCTCCGCCGCCTACGAGTCCGAGTGTGACGGTGAGCGGTCCGAGCAGCGGCCAGATCAATACGGCGTACACCTTCACGGCCACGGCTGCCAACTGCACGCCGGGCACCTGGACCTGGGCGGGCGGCTCGGGCGCGACCATCACGGGGAGCGGGATCTCCGTTTCGATCACCTGGTCGAGCACGGGCTCGAAGACCGTCACGGCCACGGCTACGGGCTGCACCAGCGGCTCGAAGTCGATCACCATCAACGGCCCGTCGGACCCGCCGCCGAACACGGGTGGTCTCACGGCCGACTTCACGTTCTCGCCCACGACTCCACAGGCGAACCAGGTCGTGAGCTTCAACGCCAGCTCCTCGACCGGCAACCCGATCACCTACTTCTGGGAGTTCCAGGATGGGACGAACGCCTACGGCGTCACGGTAACCCGCGCGTTCCCGGTCGGCTCCCAGAACGTCAAGCTGACGGTCTATAAGGATTGCGCCTCCGGCAGTTGCTCCAGCTCGGCCTCGGTGACCAAGACCGTGGTGGTGGGCGGTGCGCCGTCGGTCGTGGCGGGCTTCGACACCAGCGCTACGTGCACCTCCGACATCACCGGTGTGAGCTGCCAGGCCCCCACGGGCCAGGCCGTCACGTTCACCTCCACGAGCACGGGCAATCCGACCAGCTTCACGTGGAATTTCGGTGACGGGACCCCGGCGGGGAACGGCGCCCAGGCGAGCCATACCTGGTCCTCGCCCGGCAACTACACGGTTCAGCTCACGGTCGGCAACGGCACGACCACGGCGAGCGCCACGCGGACTTTCGTGGTGGCAGGCGCTCCCATCGCCCAGACCCGGTCCGTAGTTCTGCCCTGGATCGCGCAGACGCGGGGCGCGCTCGTGCAGTCGAGCGACCTCTACGTCCACAACCCCGGCACAACGCCCATGGACATCACGCTCGAGTTCCGCAAGCGGGGCGTTCCGGAGTCGAATCCGCCGCGGGCGCCGCGCACGATCCAGCCAGGCGCGACGCTCTACGTGGGCGACGTGCTGCGCGACCTGTTCAACCGCGAGGGCGTAGCGGGCTTCATCGTGGTCACGGTGGACCGGGGTGACGCCGAGCCGGTCATCACGTCCTTCAACACCACTTTCCAGGCCGACGGCAAGACGTTCGGCCAGACGGTCGCGGGCGTTTCGATGAGCAGCGCGGGTAGCGCCGCCGGATCGGGACCCGAGAACCGGATGCAGCACCTCGTCGGCCTGATCGACAACACGGAACGGCTGGCCTACTTCGGCCTCAGCAACCCGACCGATCAGCCGGCCACGTACCACCTCAGGTTCTTCGACAAGACGGGCCGGCAGATCGGCGAGTCCGCCCAGGACCTCACCCTCTCCCGGTTCGGCCAGCGGCAATTCCAGGTGCGGGAGGTCGAGGAGCTCTTCGGCGTCTCGAATGTGGCGGACTACCGCATCGAGATCGAGAAGAAGACGGGCAGCATGATCGTGCCGTACGCGTCGAACCTGCGCCTCTCGTCGGAGGACCCGTCGTTCATCGAGGCCGGGTCGTCGAAGAACGCGAAGTCCTATCTGCTCGGAACCCTGAGCGCTCCGGGCCTCAACAACAGCACCTGGCAGACCGACCTGCTGCTGACCAACGTCAACACGCAGGCGGTGACGGCCCAGGTGACCTTCACGGCTGTCGGCTTGAACAGCCTGCCGACCACGCCCGTGAGCATTACGCTGCAGCCGGGCCAGACCGAGCGTCTGGAGAACGTGATCGCCAGCCGCTGGAACATCCGCAACGCCGTCGGCGTCCTGACGATCACCAGCACCTCGCCCAACGGGGTCTTCCCGATCGTCCAGGGCGAGAGCTATGAGAGCACCAACACGGATCCGGCCAAGCGTTTCGGCCAGTCGATGACGGCGCTGAGCGATTCCGACGCCGCGGGGATTGGCAAGTCGCAGTACCTGGTCGGCCTGCGGCAGGACGCGAAGAACCGGACGACGATGTGGATCTACAACCCCGACGCCGTGACGGCGGAGTACGAGATCTCCTACCTGGGTCTCGACGGCAGGCCCATCGCTCCCGTTTCCATCGTCCGCCTGGGGGCTGGCAAGATGCGCCAGTTCAGCCCGAGCCAGCATCCTCTCCCGGCCGCCGGTGTCGCCAATGGCTTCGCCGTGCAGATCAAGGTCAAGAGCGGCAAGGTGCTGAGCTCCGCTCAGGTGATCAACAACGTCACCAACGACCCGGCGTACATCCAGGGTGAGGTCCGGTAGCGGATCGAGATCCTTCCCCCTGCGGCCGGTTTTCACGGGGCCGTCGGTCACTCGACCGGCGGCCTTTTCCGTACCCGGGAAGAGAGGAGCCCTGGCGCGGTGGACGCTGCTGGCGCTGTGGGGCCTCGGGGCAGCGGCCTGCCAGAAGCCGGAGCCGCCCCTCTCCCAGGCACCGGCGCCCGTCCTGAAGGTGGCTCCCGCCGATTCCTCGCAAGGGAAATGGCGGCGCGCACGAGCCCCCGAGGGGAACGAAACGGCCGCCGACGTCAAGGCTCTTCCCTATCTGCAGGGCTACCGGCCGGCCCAGGACCGGCCCCTGGTCATCGAACACGATCGTGGTGCAGCTTTCCAGGGACTGAATCTCTACGTTTCCGGCCACGCGGCCGAGGCCGTGCTCATGGACATGACCGGCCGTACCCTCCACCGCTGGCGCTACCCCCTGCGCCGGCTCTGGCCGGACCTCGCCCGAGACCCCGGCATGGCGAAGCTCGAGTACTGGCGCCGCGCCTACCTCTACCCGAACGGCGACCTCTTGGGGATCTATGAGGGGTTGGGCCTGGTCAAGCTGGACGCCCGCTCCCGCGTCCTCTGGTCGCACCGGGGAGGCATTCATCACGACCTGTTCGTTGCAGACGATGGCACGATCTACGTCCTCGACCGGGACGGCAAGGTCATCCCCAGGATCAACCCGAAGGAGGGTGTTCTCGAGGACTTCGTCACCGTGCTCGATCGCTCCGGAAGGGTACTGCGCCGGGTCTCGATCCTCGAATGCTTCGAAAGGTCTCCCTACGCCAGGCTGCTCCGGAAGATGCCGCGCTCCGGAGACATCTTCCACACCAATACGCTGGAGGTGCTGGACGGCCGTTTCGCGGACCGGCACCCGGCCTTCCGCAAGGGCAACCTGCTGGTCTCCGTGCACTCGCTCGACACCCTGGCGATCCTGGACCCGGAGCGCCGGACCGTGGTGTGGGCGAGGAAGGGGATCTGGCGGAAGCAGCACCAGCCGACGTTCCTCGACACCGGCCGCCTCCTGCTGTTCGACAACCTGGGCGCCGGCCGCGACTGGTCGCGGATCCTCGAGCTCGACCCGCTGACGGGTGAGACGGTCTGGCAGTTCGGAGGCAGCCGGGAGGTGGATTTCTTCTCGAAGACCCTGGGCTCCTGCCAGCGGCTGCCGAACGGCAACACGCTGATCACGGAGTCGGAGAACGGCCGCGCGTTGGAGGTGACGCCGAAGGGCCGGGTGGTCTGGGAGTTCTGCAACCCCCACCGGGCTGGGGATCGCAAAGAGCTGGTGGCGGTGCTCTTCGAGATGGTGCGGTTGCCGCCGGACTTCCCCTTCCAGGGCAAGAAGCCATCGGGCCACGGATCTTGACCCTTGCCTTTGGCCAGGGATCGAGACTATGCTAGGCGAACATTACAAGCGCGTTTTTAAATAGGTCCATTCAAGGACCTGGCCGCATCTGTAGAGGAGAAGTGAGATGGCACACCCCTCAGGCCTCGTGTCTGCGAGCTTTCGTGTTCTGTCGTTCCTTCTTGTCGTAGGCTGTGTGTTGTCGAGTCCCGCCGAGCTCCGGGCCAAGGGGTGTGCGGAGAGCCTGGGGCCGGCCCTGCCGCCTCCGGTGAGCCTGTGGGGGGATCTGCAGCCCGAGTCCATCCTCCTGGACGCCACCCGGTGGACGGGCTCTCAGCTCCCGAACACCGCCTACCCGATCTCGACCTCGGTCGACATCGAGAACGGCTGGATTTTCCACTCGTTCTACGGCGGGTTCTCGATCTGGGACGCCCGCACCAATCCGGCGTCGCCGGCCCGCGTGGCGCTGACCGGCGGCTGGGAGAGGGCGTTTCCCAGTTGGCCCACTCTGACGGAGTTCACGCAGATCGTCTTCTACATCGACGTTCCCGACGGCAATGACAATCTCGCCGCCGTGGCCGCGATCACTCCTGTGGGCCTGACGATCTGGGACACCACCAACAAGACCTTTCCGCGGGCTCTGTATCAGGACACCAGCAAGTTCAGCTATCAGGTCTACGCGGCGCGCATCGGCAACCGCGACTATGCCTTTCTCGCCGACTTCCAGAACGACATGGGCCTGCACGCCTATGACATGACGACCGCCAAGAGCTTCAACGCCTGCATCGAGAACCGCGGCAGCGGCCAGATCAACTGCCCGGGCGTCTATCTGAGGCGGATCGGCAATCAGGAACCCACCAAGTACGTGCACGGACTGGCCGTGGGCAACCGCCACTTCGTCGTCAAGAGCGGCGGTTCGGGTACCGGCGGCGGCGTCAAGATCTATGAGGTGACCAACCCGCAGCAGCCGCAACTGGTGGTGCAGGACTTCGTGGGTTTCGCCACCTACGGCGACATTCACGGCGTCGCCCTGTGGACGAACAACGGGCAGCACTATCTCGCCGCGCGCCAGTCGAAGGGCAGTCAGGAGACCGGCAAGATCTTCAACGTCACGAGCTGCCTGACGACCGGTTGTGCGGGCCTCCAGAACCTGGAGGTCTGGCGGTCGGCGCAGCCGCTCAAGCCCTATCCGGAATCCACCTACTGGCTCTCGGCCATCTTCTCGCGCAGCGGCACCACGCCGTTCATCTACTTCGGCAATCACGACACCTGCCGCCAGGGAGAGGCGGACTTCCAGACCGAGTACCTCCTCGACGTGAGCAACCCCGCGGCTCCGCGGGACATCTCGCCGCAGATCCACATCACGGACCAGGGCAGGGCGGTCGACTACTGGAGCTGGTACTACTCGGACACCGTGCGCGGGTGGAGCCACTTCGGGCCGCGGGTCGCCAAGTTCAACGGCCAGTACCTCTACCGGGCGGCCGCGACGATCTTCGACGTCCACAAGTGGACGGGGTTCACGCCGCCACCGCCGATAGCAAACTTCATCTGGTCCCCGGACATCATCTACGCGGGCGATCCGGTCAGTTTCACGAACACCTCGACCGGGAGCCCCACCTCCTTCCTGTGGACGTTCCAGGATGGGAGCTCTTCCTCCTCCGCGGCCCCGCCGCCGAACAGCCCTCCGTAACAGTCTTCGATATAAGATGGGGGCCTTGAATTGAAAGGAGGGGCCGTGAAGAAGATCGCGCTCTGCCTCACTCTGGTAGGTCTGCTGGTTCAGGGTCTTCCTGCGTCCGCCGAAGTCTGCACGATCGACGACGTGCCGGCGGCGACCCTGCTGCTGCCGTACTTCGAGGTGGATCTTGAGAACCTGGACTGCATCAACACGCTGTTCTCGATCAACAACGCGTCGGCCGCGGCGGCCATCGCCCACGTCACCCTCTGGACGGACCAGTCGATCCCGACGCTCGACTTCGACGTCTACCTGACGGGCTACGACGTGCAGACGATCAGCATCCGGGACATCTTCAACGGCAACCTGCCGCGCACGGCGGACCGGGGCGCCGATGCCGCCGCGGACGCCAACAGCCCGAGCCCGCCGCCGGGTGCCACGCAGGCCGCGAACGTGAACCCGTTCACGGGTCCGTTCACCCCGGGCGTGCCGACCGAGTTCAATTTCGGTGGTACTTCGGGTCCCTGCGTCGCTGCCTACACCAACCCGGTGCTGGACAGCTTCCGTGTCACCAACCTGCGTGCGGCCCACACGGGTAACAACGCTCCTGCGTACGGCGGGTGCCTGGGTGCGGCCTTCGGCGACAACATCGCCCGCGGCTACATCACGGTGGACTCGGTGACGCAGTGCAACCTGTTCTTCCCCAGCTCGGCCACGTACTTCTCGGGCGGCATCGCCGACATCCGGAACATCCTCTGGGGCGACTACTTCTACGTCAACGACGCCCAGAACTTCGCCCAGGGCGAGACGCTGGTCCACATCGAGTCCTGCACCGGCGGCACGACCTTCGTCGGCTACGTGGGCAACGGCGGCCGGGATCCCCTCGGCGCCCCCTGGTGCCCGTTCACTCCGGGTGAGTACACCTTCTACGGCCGTTATGCCGCGGTGGCCGGTCAGGACCAGCGCGAGCCGCTGTCCACGACCTTCGGTGCCCGGTTCGTCAACGGCGGCACCTTCACCGGCGGCACCGACCTGGTCGTCTGGCGCGATTCGAAGACGATCCCGACGGGCATCAACGGTCCATACAACTGCGCGACGTCGGACGGTCCTGCGTGGTTCCCGCTGAACCAGACGGACGTTGTGGCCTTCGACGAGTCGGAGAACCCGCAGGACCTGTGCTTCACGGGCGACGTGGTCTCTCCGCCGATCGGTGGCGCCCAGACCTGCTTCCCCCTGGAGACCCAGCGGGTCCACCTGGCAGGAGGCAACCCGGTCGGCGCGGATCCGGCGCCGGCCGCGGCGTTCGGCTGGCTCTACCTGAACCTGAACACGAACGTCACGGGGGTCACGTACCCGGCGGCCAATCCGAACATCGCCCAGGCCTGGGTGACGGCCGTGATGAGCGCCGAGGGGCGGTTCAGCGTGGGCTTCGACGCCGTTCAGCTCGACAGCGCCTGCCAGCCGAGCAACGTTGTCTTTTTGAGCGCCCCCTGAAGTGTTCCGGTTCCTGGCCGGGTGGCTTTCCGTCCCCCGGCCTTTTCGGTTTCCGATCTTGGAGATAGAGACGATTTGTTATAGGCTTGCGCCGCCGATTCTGAATGAGAGCCTTTGAGCGGGAGGTGATCTTCATCGGGCAAGTGGATTTTGCATTTTTGTGGTTCTTGATCTGTCGTACTGACAACAAGGAAAGGGCCAAAATGAGAAAAAACGTACTGTGCCTCGTTCTGGTGGGCCTTCTGGCCTGGAGCCTCCCCGGCATCTCTGAGATCTGCACGATCGACGACGTGCCCGCGGCGACGCTCCTCCTGCCATACTTCGAGGTGGATCTCAGCAACAACAACAACAACAACGGCGTGAACACGCTGTTCTCCATCAACAACGCGTCCGCGAGCGCCGCGGTCGCCCACGTCACGCTGTGGACGGACCAGTCGATTCCGACCCTGGACTTCGACGTTTATCTCACGGGCTATGACATCCAGACGATCAGCGTCCGCGACCTGTTCAACGGCAACCTGCCCCGCACGGCGGACGCGGGTGCCGACCCGGGCGACACGTCCAGCCCGACTACCGGCATCAGCAACCAGGGCGCTCTTTCGCAGGACATCAACTTCCCCGGCTCTTCGGGTCCCTGCGTCGCTCCATACTCCAACCCGGTGCTGGACAACTTC
>CAXTNS010000197.1:6239-10332 GCA_964245465.1 uncultured Thermoanaerobaculia bacterium | reverse complement strand
CTCAGGGGACGCGTGGGCGCCGGCGGGCTCGGAGGCATACCCGGAGACAAGATGGGCCGGAAGAATTCGGTGTCGACTCCGTTGGGTGTGTAGTAGACCGGCCGGCTGAGCAGCGGCCCGAATTCCTCGAGCAGCAGCCGGTTGTTGACGAACACGGCACACGCGAGCTCTTCGAGCGTGGCGAGCCCCGGCTCCCGCCAGGCGCCGTCGAGCTCGTAGTGGCTGCAGATGCCGATGGCCACACGGTCGCGAACCTTCCGCAGCGCCTCTCTCAGGTGACTGATCTGCTCGACCTGAAGCCAGAAGTAGAGGAGCACGCAGTCGGCGCGCGCGAGATCGGCGGCGGAGACCTCGGCCTGATAGCGCTTCACGATTTCGTAAGCGCCGCCGAGCGCCCTCGCCAGCGCGTCGGTCTTACGGTCGTGCGCCCAATTCGGGCGATTGACGATACAGAGGACGGTGGGGCGCTGGGAGCTCAAACGGGATCCTCCCAGAGCAGCCAGTGGGTCGTGCGCGGCGACGAGGGATCGAGGTCGTCGTCGGTGCAGGCGGTCCGCAGCGCGGCCTGCGGCGGCAGCCGTACGGCACCCGCGGTGAGCGTGGCGCGCCATCCGTGCCAGCCGTCGTGGACCTCCTGGGGATCGTAGACCTTGCTCACGTATTTGCTGATCGCGTGCTCGCGGCTGAGGAAAAGATAGTGCCGCAGCCGGAAGGGTTGCGGCGCGATGCGCTGCTCGGGAAAGCGGATCGCGTGTCCTCCCGAGTTGGCGAGATCGACGGGCCGGGCTTGCCGCTTCCAGGCGATCACGCGATGATGGGCGGTGGGGGCGAACGGGTAGTACCAGCACATGGTGCGGCGGTAGTCCGGATGGTCGTGGTGCGGCGATTCGCGCGTCGGGACGAAGGCAAACTCCGAGAACTCCACGGCGTTGTAGCCGCTCGCGTCGGCCTCGGCCAAGGCCTCGGCCAGCGTCTGGCTGGACGGGGGCGGCAGCGGCACTTCGTCGGCATCGAGATGCAGGAACCAGTTGGCCTCGAGCTCGGCCGCGAGCGCCTCCTTGCGCCGCAGGATCTGGCGCCAGCGGAAGGTGCCGTCACGCGGAAGGTGCTCGATGCCGCGCAGCCCGGCTCCGAGATAGCGTGAAGCGATCGCGACGGTGCCGTCCGTCGACTGGTTGTCGCAGAGGTACGCCTCGACGCCCTGGGAGAAGAGATGCTCCAGGCAGCCGCCGATGAACCGTTCCTCGTTGTAGGTGGCGATGATGGCCAGGGCGCGCATGCCGTGTAGCATAATCGAGCCCGTCCATGCACAAGCGGATCAAGGACCGGGAGAGGACTGGATGAGTGAAGAGCCGGCCGCCGGGCGGCTGCGCTTCGCGGGGCTCGTTGCCGCGATCTTTTTTCTGCTGACCGTGCCGCGCCTTCTCCTGCACGAGCTGTGGCGGGACGAGGCCTGGCAATGGCTGGTGGTGATCGAGAGCCACTCCTTCAGCGATCTCTTCTCGGGCATGTCCCGGGGAGGCGGCTCGGGGTACCTCTTCCCCCTGCTCTGCTTCCTGGGGCGGCTGGTGTGGCCGTCGCCACGGTCGATGCAGCTCCTGCACGGTGCCGTGGCGGCCGCCGCGGCCTTCGCTTTCGCCCGGTGGGCGCCTCTTGGGCGCCGCGAGCGCGCGCTCTTCGTGTTTGGCTACTTCCCGTTCTACGAGTACGCGGTGATCAGCCGGTCGTACTCCACCGGAGCCCTGCTCCTCTGGCTGGCCTGCGCCGCAACGCGCGGCCGCCGGCCGGCGCTCGCCCTGGGGGCCGCGCTCGGACTGCTCTGCCAGACCACGGTCTATCACTACATTCTGAGCATCGCGCTCGCCTGCGGATGGCTGCTCGACCGCTGGCTTCGCCGACGTGAGACCCCGCGGACACCGCAATTGCCCCGGGTGGAGGTTCTGGGAGGCCTCGTCCTGGCAGTGGCGGGCGCCATCGCGGGCCTCGTCCAGCTCATCCAGGCCCCTGGCACCGCCACGCTGCCGTGGCGCTTCTTCTGGAGTCAGACAGCGGCCCTCAAGGTGCTGGCGACGCCCTGGCGTGCTTTCTTTCCTCTGCCTCGGCCCGGGCTTCATTTCTGGGACACGAACGTGCTCGACCCCTGGCTCGGCGTGCAAGCCGTGGCGGGACTGCTGACGCTGGCGCTGGCAGTCCCTCTCCTCTGGCGCTCGAAGGTGGCCTTGGCGACCTTCAGCCTCGGCGCCGCGGGCCTTTTCGCTTTCGGGTATGCATACTTCCCTGGCGTCCTCCGGCACCATGGCCAGTTGTGGCTCCTCCTTGCGGCGGCGCTCTGGCTGGGGGGCGGTGCAGGTTTCCTGGAGGATCGCCGGTCGTGGCGCTCCCGGATTCTCCTCGTCCTCTTGATCCTTCATTGTGGCGCGGGTGCGTTCGCCAGTTGGATGGATCTCCGCCATCCTTTCTCGAACGGCGCGGCGGCAGCGAAGCTGATCCGCAGCCAAGGGTTGGATCGGCATCCCTTGCTGGGCCATCGCGAGCCGCCGGCGGCAACGGTCGCGCTCTTCCTCGGCCGGCCTCTTTACTCCCCATCGCGGAAGATCTTCGTCACCCATCCGGACTGGGGGCCCAAGCAGCGGGAGCTCAGCGATCCGGAGGTGCGTTGCGCCGCCCGGGAGCTGGCCCGGCGAGAGGGCCGGGATATCGTCCTCGTCATCAACCGGGAGCTTCCGCCGTGGGAGGAGCTCGACGCGGCTGGATCGACGAGCGGCGCGATCGTGAGCACGGAGGATTATCACCTCTACCGGCTGCGCCGTGGCCGTCTGGAGGGAACCGCTCCGGCGGCACGGTGCGAGCCCGTCATCGAGTAGAATGACGCGCCTTTCGTAGAGGAGTCCCGCCTGTCTCTCCAGCTCATCATCTGCGGCATGCATCGCTCGGGCACCTCGCTCGTCGCCAACGTACTGCGCGAAGCCGGGCTGGACATCGGCGTGAATGGGGATGTCGGCTTGGGGGTAGGGCAGCCCCACGGCCATTTCGAGGATCGGGATTTCTACAATCTCCACGAGGCGATCCTTGACGCTTCCGGCCGGAGTTGCTTCACGGCCGACGAGGCCTCCATCGATGAGATCCCGCCGGTTTTCGAAGAACAGGCCCGCGCACTGGTCGCGGCGCGGGCGGAGCGGCCCTTCTGGGGGTGGAAGGACCCGCGGACCTGCCTCTTCCTGGACCTCTGGGAGCGCCTCCTGCCGCGGGCCCGCTATCTCTTCCTCTACCGGCATCCCGTGGACGTCGCGCTCTCCCTCTGGCGGCGCGACACCGACTCCGAGCTGCGCCAGGATCCCTGGCTGGCCTTTCTCTCGTGGGAGCTCTACAACCGGCGTCTGCTCGCGTTGCGGGATCGCCATCCAGAGCGCTGCTTCGTGGCCCACGCGCCGGCCTTCGCCGCCGATCTCTCGGGATTTCTCGAACGTCTGGGGACCAAGCTCGATCTGCCCTTCCGCGACGGCGACTTCCGCGCTCTCTACGATCCGGAGGAGCTGGCGCCCTCCTGCCAGCCTCCCCGGCCCGTCTGGGAGGAGCTGATCCCGGAGGCGCTGGCGCTCTACGGCCGGCTGGAGGAGGTCGCCGACCTGCCGTCGGCCGAGGAGCCCGCCACGAATGGCCGCCCGCGTGGGATGCTGCAAACGAGCGAGGTCCTCCTTCACGAGCTTCTGGAAGGTTTGCGGGAGCGTCTGCGTCTTCAGGAGGAGATGGGGCAGCGGCTGGAAGCCGCGGCGCAAGAAGCGGAGGTCTTGCGGCAGCGGCTGGAAACGGCGGCGGAAGAGGTGCAGGTCCTGCGGGAGATCGAACGCTCCCGCAGCTTCGCCGTCGTCCGGGCCTGGTGGCGGCTGCGCCGCCGTCTGAAAAGTTAGTTCCCCCTTGTCGGTTTCGCAGCGCCCCGTTCGTCTTCCAGACAGAGCGGACGGTCGAGGCCGTCCGGAAACCCAGAAACCTGAAGGGGGATTTCAATCCAGGGCGGCGGCTGCCTTGACTGGAACCACTCCTCTCCTCCCCCTCCTCCCAGAGCGAAGGTCCCGCCGTGTTTCGTGGACCCAGG
>CAXTNS010000197.1:0-6229 GCA_964245465.1 uncultured Thermoanaerobaculia bacterium | reverse complement strand
TCAATCCTACAGGTAAGTGGCCACATTCGCAGATCGTCAGGTTGCGATCTCTTTATTTGACGCTAAAGATCGCTGAAGCTAAGATAGTAGGGTTTGGGTATTCGCCTGCCACAGGTGGGGAAAACTGGAAGCCGATCCGTCTATCTAAGGGGCGCCGAATAGCCGTTTGATTTCAGGAGGCCTATCATGTTGGATCAAGTAACGAGAATCAAGGTCTTTGTTGCCTCGCCCAGTGACGTGTCCGATGAGCGCAAGCTCCTCCAGGCAGTTCTGGAAGAGATCAACACGAGCCTTGGCCAGCGCAAGCTCCGCTTCGAGTACGTGGGCTGGGAGCACGTCTACCCTGGGATTGGGAAGAGGCCCCAGGAAATCATCAACGACCAGATCTCTCCTCGTGACTGTGACGTCTTCATCGGTATCATGTGGAGCCGGTTCGGCACTCCCACCGGAGAGTTCGGCTCCGGGACGGAGGAGGAGTTCCAGCAGGCCTATGAGAGCTGGCAGCAGAAGAAGAGCCCAAGGATTTTCTTCTACTTCTGCGACAAGCCTCCCACGATAACCAACAAGGAGCAATATGAACAGTATGGCAAGGTGCTGGCGTTCCGGGAGAACCTGAACAACGAAAAGGGGCTCATCTGGACCTACCCGGAAAGCGTTGAGTTTCAGCGATCCGTACGGCGCCACCTGATGCTCGCGCTGGATGATCTGGTGCCACTTCAGATATCAGAGGACCCCCCTCCTCCTGTAGCACCCCAGCGTTTCACGGTTTTTGTCGCCTCGGTCCGAGACAACCTCAAGCCGCTCCGGGCTGGGCTGATCGAACAACTGAGCTCGCGGGACGTCGAAGTCCAACAGCCTCAGGCAGACGTTGATGCAACCCGGGAGCTCATGGCGAAGGCCCACGTCTGTATTCATTTGCTGGATGCGGTGTTCCATCCTGTCGTAGATCAGCAACTCGATGCGAGCTGTGACCGCGCGCAGCGGCAGATCCTGTGGCTCTCTCCCCGGGCCGAGCTCTCGCCGGCGGATCCCGACCCGTATCGGCAGAAGCTGATCGCACTGCCGGGCCGAAGCGGTAATTTCGAGATCATTCGCAGCCGCAACGCCGCCCCGGAAATCCTGGAGAGGATCGAGAAGCTGAGGGAAGAGTGGCTCCTGCGCCTCGGCCGCGGGATCTTTTTCAACACCCACGGCAGCGACAAGAGCCGCGCTCAGGAGGTGTTCGACTATTTGACGGACTTGAACATCGAGGCGCTGATGAACGATGACGACCTCGGCGAGCCCTCGAAGTCGCTCAAGGAGTTTGACGAGAAAGCGCGCCGTTCCCGGGCCATCGTCGTCTTCTTCGGCGCGGTCAACGCGGCCTGGGTAGCCGCGCGCATGATGGAAGTGATCAGGCTGGTTTTCACTCGGGGCTACCCCGTCGAAAAGCTGGGTGTCTTTGCGGCCCCTCCGCCCAGCAAGAACGAGAAGGTGCCCATTCGATTGCCAGGAGGTATTGTCCCTATATGGATGGACAATACCGAGAGATTCGATCCACGGACCCTTGACGGTATTCTTTGAGAAGCCGCACCCATGGAAAACCTTGGTCCGACCCTCCGTTCGTTGGTCTCCGAAAGCGCAGCCCATGGCCTCTCTTCGCTGAGGGATCTATTCGACGTGCAGGAGGTCGATACGCCATTCGTCGGCCTGCGGCCGTTCGAGATCCCGGACAGCCCGCTCTTCTTCGGGCGGCGCGAGCAGACCGATGAGCTGCTCCAGCGGTTGCACCGGACACGGTTTGTAGCCGTCGTGGGGGGCTCGGGATGTGGCAAGTCGTCGTTGGTGCGGGCGGGCTTGATCCCCGCCCTCCAGGCTGGGTTTCTGGTGGCGGACCGCGACACCTGGGCCAACTTCACCATGAAACCCGGGGATCAGCCCTTGCGCAATCTGGCCGCGGCATTGCCGCGGGAGGACGGCGAGCCGGTCTCCTTGGAAGAAACGGCCGCGGGCATCCGTACGTTCGGAGTCAACGCCGTCCTCGACCGGCTTCAGCCTTTGATCCTCAAGGGAAGCAACGTCCTTCTGGTCGTCGATCAGTTCGAGGAGACCTTCCGCTTCGGCCTGGAGGGCGACGAGGACCGCCGTGACGAGGCCGCCGATTTCATCTCGATCCTGCTCGCCCTGGTCCAAAAGCCGGAGCTCCCGATCTATATCGTTCTCACGATGCGCTCCGACTTCATGGGGGACTGCGACGTCTTTCCGGGGCTCGCCGAGACGATGAACCGTAGCCTCTACCTCGTACCGCGCCTGACCCGCCAGCAGCGTCGTGAGGCGATCGAGGGACCGATCCGAATGGCGGGCGCCGCCATCTCTCCGCGGCTGCTCGACCTGCTCCTCAACGAGAGCGACATGGCATCCGACCAGCTCCCAGTGCTCCAGCACGCGCTGATGAGGGCCTGGGAGGAGTGGCGTGAGGACGAGAACGCCCTGGCCGCGCAGCCGTCCAACGGGAACGGCGGCCCCTCTCCCGCCGGGATTCTGGGCCGGCCGCTACGCCAGCCCGAGATTAGCATCGATCATTACAAACGAGCGGGTACCCTCGAGAATGCACTGAACCGGCACGCCGAGGAGGCCCTGGAAGGTCTCGATCTGGACCTGACCCGGAAAATCTTCCAGGCCCTGACGGACGTGGACGTGGCGAACCGGCAGATCCGCCGCCCCGCCCGTTTGAGCGTGCTCGGGAAAGTCACTGGAGGCACGGAAGAGTCCGTCACGGAAGTCCTCCGGCGTTTTCAGAGCGACGGCCGCTGTTTCGTGGTGTGGGCCAGCCCTGAGGGTCATCCCGACCCCCTCATCGACCTTTCGCACGAGAGCCTGATCCGTTGCTGGAAGAGGCTCGGGAAGTGGGTTGAGGAAGAGTCGGAGTCCGCGGCCGTCTACCGCCGGCTGGAGACCGCGACGGTGTGGCGTCAGCGTGGAGGAGACCTGTGGCGCGACACCAACTTACAGCAGGCCCTGGACTGGCGGGCGGCGCACCACGTCGGACCCGACTGGGCGGCGCGGGTGCGGGCCTCGGAGGTCTTCCGCAAGCCTTCGTGGAAGCGACCCACCTTCCAGCAGGTACTCGAGTTCCTTGAGAAGTCGCGCGCGGCCCGAGATGAGGTGAGACAGCGGGAGGAGGCGCAGGCACGGAAGTTGTTGCTAGCCCAGGAGCGGGAGGCTCAGGCTCGAAAACAGGCCGCGAATGACCAGATGTGGCTCCGGCGAATGAAGGCGATCTCGGCCGTGGCTGCGGTTCTCACGATAGTGGCGGGAGGACTTGCAGTCTATCTGACAGAGATTAAGTCCAAGTTGGAAGATGTAGTCTTGTCATTGACAGCGACGAAGTCCGAGTTGGAAGACGTGGTCTTGTCTACCCGGCTCACTCAGCAGTCTAAGGCTCTTGCTACAGCCAACCCCCAGCTCGGAGCCCTGCTCGCGCTTGAGGCTGTCCACCTTGCGCCCCCAGACGTACGGAGCACCAGGGAGCCGGAGAACGCATTGCGATCCGCGCTGGCCTCGATCGGAGGCCGAGGCCTGGGCGGTCATTCTGGCGTCGAAGTCAGCTCTATGGCGGTGAGCCCGGACGGCCACTGGCTGATCTCCGGAGGTCTCGACGGCTCGGCCCGGCGGTGGAATCTCTTCAATCCGCGGCCCGAGCAGACTTCGGAAGTGATCTTCGGAGCAGCCGGTGAAGAAGGTGCGGAACACCAAGCCGCCGTGTTTGTCGCCACCGCACCGGGAAAGATCGCAACCGGAGGCGCGAGAGGCACCGTTCGCCTGGAGGGACAGGATCGCCCACTGAAAACGGATGGACCCAACATCTCGGCGCTGGCTCTCGACGCGTCAGGCCATTGGCTGGTGGCGGGCGATGAAAAGGGGGATGTGTGGCTCTGGAATCTCACGGCCAGGAATGTGCGGGAAGTCCCGCTCGAAAAGCACCACGAAGCGCCGGTCGTAATCGCCAAGCTCAGCGATGATGGCCGCTGGCTTGTCACCGCGAGCGCCACAGAGGCTGGAGAACTCGAAAATCGCGGGGAGACCAAAGAGCTCATGGTGCTATGGCGGTTGAGCGTCGATCAGGCACCCTTGGCCGTGAAGGTGGAAAAAGGTGTCTCAACGGTGGATCTGAGAGATGACAGGCTTGCTGTCGGCTTCCGCAACGGGACGATCAAGATCTGGCATATTGGGGACGCTGGTGCCGAAAAAATCACAGAGGCCCACCTTGTATCTCGCCGAGGCTCGGAACCAGTTCCCGCATCCATCCGGGCCATCGCGCTTGAACCCGGTGGCAAATTCATCGCCGCGGCCGAGGATGGGTTGCTTTATCTTGAGGATGGAATAGGTCAGATCGCCGTCCTTTCCATGGAGGAAAAGCAAGAGCAGAAAGAGCTTCAGGTAGTCAAACACCTCGCGATCAGTCCCGGTGGATCCTGGCTGGTTGCGGCCTACAACGGCGGTTCGGTACGACTTCGGTTTATCGGCCGCCAGACGAAAAGCGATGTCCTTGAGCTACGGGGACACAGCGGTAGTGTGGAGACGATCGCCTTCAGTCCTCTCCGACCTGGCAGTCTCGACAGCCGTTGGCTGTTCACGGGTGGCTCAGACGGCACTGTCCGGCGTTGGGACTTAGGTTCTGCCGATCCGTCGAATGAGGCGGTTCTCCATCGCGGGCGGTGGTTCACCCCTTGGGTGATCGGTCTGAGCCCGGATCGCAACTGGCTAATTGCCGGTGACGAAAAAGAGACCGAGCTGAGCTATCTGAGGGGGAACATCCACGAGTCGCTTCCGGGCTTGACCAGCGCCAAGATCAGTGATGACAGCCGTTGGCTTCTGATCGGTCGCGGCAACGAGCCTGCCGAGAGGTCTTTCGAGCTGCGCCGCTTGATCCCTGGACACGGAAGCGACCTCGTCCAGGAGCTCCGGGACGCCTCGGCTGCGGCCATCGCTCCCCATCCCGTCGATCCAAACGATCCCTGGCTGGTCACGGGGCAGAAGGCCGATGGCTCCATTTGGATCCGTAAGGCCCGGTCCAAGGGTTTCGAGGATAAAGCTCACCTGATCCTGCAAGGTGGAAGGGAGCCAGTGAACCAGATCGTGTTGACCCCCGACCGCAGGTATGTTTTGGTCGCCCGCGCTCAGGGTGACCAAGGGATGGTTGAGGTCTGGAGGTTGAGAGACTTGAAGATGGTGTTTGAAAAGAGGATCGGGAATCCCCAAGTCGCGATGAGTCCGGACAGCCGCTGGCTTGCCATGGCAGACGCTGCCAATGTGACCCTGGTGCTCGACTTGAAGTCGGCGAAGCCCATGCCCTATGAGGTCAAGAACAACCTTGACATTACGACGATGATGCTCTCCTCGGTGCCCGCCAAGGCCAGCCGGCTGATTCTCGGGTTCGAGGATGGTACGGCGAAGTCCTACCTCTTGCGTGACAAAGCGCCCGACGAGGAGCGCGTTCTCGATGGCCACCGGGGTGCCATTTTCTCTCTGACAGCGAGCCGGGACGGCCGGTTTGTGGCAACCGGGGGAGGGGACGGCGCACGCGTATGGGATCTGAAGGATCACCGGTCCTCTCCTTCGGTAATCTCCACGGGAAGCACGGAAAAGGGAGCCTCTACTGGCTCGTTGTTCGGTTCTTGGGTCATGGGCCTTGCCTTCAGCGATGGAGATGAAACTCTGCTGACGGTGGCTCTCGACGGGACGGTACGCCGCTGGGGTCTCACGGAGGCTATGTTACAGGAAGAGGCAGAGAGAGCCGTGGGCCGAAACATGTCTGAAAGTGAATGGTGCAAATACTTCTCTGACTGGTTCCGGGGCTCCAGCAGATCCTATCAAGCTACATTCGAGGACCTCCCCTCGCCCCAACACGACAGGGCCTGTCCTCCGATAAATTCCTATGAAAGCAATTGACTTGTATTTTTCACATAGTGAGACGAACGGATCCAAGAAAGGAAGGTTGGCGAAATGCTAAGTAGATTCCGAAACGCTTTGAACAGGATGGCGCGGCCATTGCTGCGAGGAGCGATGGTCGTGCTCGTGCTGCTCGGCCTCTCCTCGGCCGCGGAGGCCCGGCGTTCTGAGCGCCTGACCGTGAATGACCGCATCGCTCGAATCCGCGAGTCGGCTCGCGAGCAGGGCCAGATTCCGGCGGTGGAGGAGACCGCGGACGAGGTCCAACTCGCGCAATGGGGCAACTGGGGCAAGTGGG
>CAXTNS010000196.1:0-10357 GCA_964245465.1 uncultured Thermoanaerobaculia bacterium | reverse complement strand
AGGAGTCCTCTCCCCGGGCCCGGATCTCGCCCGCCAGCTCCAGCTCGCCAGCCTCGATCCGTACCACGCCGCCGCCGAAGCCGCTGACGCCGCCGCCATTGTAGGCGCCGCCGCCACCCGCCTGGCGCGGCGCGTAGACGCTGTCGTAGACCTCGCCCGCCGAGCTCGTCATGCCGCTGCGGCCGCCGTGGCTGCCGCCCGCCCGGGGTCTCGCCGGTGCCACGCCGGCCGGCGCGTAGCCGTCCTGGTGGCTGCCGTTGGCCCCCGCGTAGCCCTGGCCGGAGACGTCGATCCGGCCGCCGCACGCGACGTCGACCTCGCCCGTGGCGATCAGCTCCACGGGGTTGCCGGCGGCGGCGGCTTTCAGGGTCGCGCCGCGCAGGATCAGGCTGCCCACGTGGAGCGGTCCCGCGACCGTGAACGTGCCCTTGGAGAGCAGCAGCGTCTGCCCGGCGTACGCGTCCGTCAGGACTCGGTCGCCCGACAGGGCGGTGCCCGCTGCCACCGTCAGGGCCACCTCGGCGGACGCCACCTGGCCCGCGAAGTCGCGCGCCTCCACGCGCACCGTGAACACGTTGCCCGGCGCGGCCGTGGCCGGCACCGTCCAGGGCACCGCCGAGGTCACGCTCGCCACATCGGCGAACGGCACGTCGAGGATCACCGTGCCGTTGACCAGGACCCGATAGCTCTCGAGGTTCTCGTCATCCGTCGCGTGGTATGGGATGTCGATGGCCGCCCCGGGGACCACCCGGCCGCCGAGGCAGCCGAGGTCCACCACCGGCGGATTTGTGTTCGTGCGCGGCTGGACGTGGATCGTGCGCACGGCCGCAACCCGGTTGCCCCAGGCATCCGTGGCCTCGAGCTCGATGGCGGCGTCGGCGGCCGACGTCACCACCGGTACCGGCACGTTCCAGGAGAACGGCGCCTGGTTGTCCACCAGGACCCAGCGGCCGATGCGCAGGGCGACCCCGGTCACTCCCGCGGGATCGGTGGCCGTGAGGCTCACCGTCATCCGGTCACCGGAGGTGAGCGTGGCGCCCTCGGCGGGCAGGACGTTCGAGATCGTGGGCGGCGTCGTGTCCAGCGAGTAGAACGTGCTCGTGAACGGCACCACCATGACGTTGCCGACACGGTCCGCCACGCCGTTGACCGCGATCTGGAAGACGTGGCCGTCGGTCAGGCCCACGACGGGATTGACCGTCACCGTGCGACCCGCCGTGTCGAGCTGGAACGTCGTCGAGAGGTCCGTTCCCGACGTCACGTCCCGGAGCTGTATGTGATTGCCCGACAGCGAGAAGTAGTCCACCGGCTCGTTGAACGTCAACCGGATCTGCGACGCCAGAGGCACCTGCTTGGCGTTGTTCGAGGGGTACGCCTCGATCACCACCGGCGGCAGCACGTCCACCGTGGTGAAGCTCGCCTGCACCGCTTCGGACAAGCGACGGCCGGCCAGATCGAAAATGTTGGGCGAGACCCGGATCCGGTAGGTCGTGAAGTTCAGGAGCGGCTGGTTGGGCGTGATGCGCAGCACCGTGTCGCCTTCCAGCCACGTGCCCGTGGCGCTCACCCAGGAACCGTTCGAGGTCTCCAGGTGGACCATGTTGGTGGCGGCGTCGCGCGTCTTGTCGATCGGCTCGCTGAAGCGCACCAGGGCGAACGTGTTGAGCGGCGCGTCGACCGTGCCGGTGGGAGGCGTCACCTCGATCACCTTCGGATCGGCGTCGTCGAGCACCACGGTGCCGAGGTCGAGCACCTGGCCGTTGGCGGTCAGGCTGCCGCGGATCTCCCGGTTGGCAGGACCGAAGGCTTCCTGGATGGCGAGCAGGAAGCCGCCCATGGGCACGGAGGGGAGACTGAAGAAACCGGCCTCGTCCGTGGTGGCCGTCAGGGTGCGGCCGGCGATCTGGAGGTAGACGCGGGCGCTGACCGACGGGGTCACCCCGTCGGCTCCCACCACGGTGCCCTTGATCTCCCCCGAATTCTCCAGCTTGACCAGGATGTGGACGATCTCACCGTCCTGGGTGAGGCGCGCCGAGGCCGAACCCTTGAGGCCGTTGAGCGGATGGCGCGCATAAGCCGCCACCCAGCCCTCGCCAGCGTTCTGGAAGGTGATCGCGTTGTCCGTGCCCGTGTCACCCGAGAACCGCTTGAAGCCGTAATAACCGTCGTTGTTCACCTCGACGACCGCGGCGTTGACCGGGTTGCCGAAGCTGTCCTGCACGTCGACCACCACCGAGCCCAGGGGGTGCATGCGCACATTGAACGTGAGTGGGGCGGTGTCGGACAGCCGGCCCCACCGGTCGGTGCGGTGCTGGCCTCCGACCTCTGAGGAGATGACCTGGAAATCGTGCCCGAGGATGACGCCGTTGAACTGGTACTGGCTGTCGAGCGTGGCGCCGATGATCTGGCCGTCCTGGCGAATGACGGTGTTGGCGTTGGGGAAGATACCGTCCGGCGCGCCCAGGGGATTGAGCACGCTGCCCTTGACCGTGCCCTGCCGCTCCAGGAACAGGTCGACCGTGACCCGCTGCCCTTCCGACTGGATCTCGCCCCGGCCGTTGGCCACGCGGCGGCCCCCCGGCTCACGGCTGAACAGGTCGAACGTCCCTTGGGGGATGCCGATGAACTCGAACAGGCCGTCCGCGCCCGTGCTGCTATAGGTGGTGAAGCCCGCGATCGAGGACACGCCGAGCCGCACCGTGGCGCCCGGGATGGTCACCGTCGAGCCCGGCTCGTAGAGGTGGCCGTCGACGATGCCGCGCGCTTCCAGGACCACATTACCCGGAACGATCTGGTTGTTGCTCGCCACGCGCAGGCCCGTCTTCCGGCCATGCCGGCCCGTGCGCGGATCGAAGGCCACGATGGAGTAGTCGGCGAGCGGCAGCAGGTTGAACTCGAAGCGCCCCTCGGCGTCCGCATTGATGACGTCGAAGAAATACCCCCAGCGGTAGAGACGCACCTCCGAAGACGGCACTGCGGTGCCGTCGACCGGACTGGTCACCTGACCCTGGATCTTGCCCGTGGGCTCCAGGAGGATCGTGACCCCGGCCACGTCCTCCCCTTCCTGCTTGATCTCGACGGTGGTCTTGCCCCCCAGGCCTCCCAGCGACGGCGCCCGCGCCGACAGCGTCACGATGCCGGCGAAGATGTTGTGGTATTCGAAGTTTCCCTGGGCGTCGGCGTTGACCACCAGCGTCCGGCGCGGATACGAGCCCTCCTGCAAGGTCACCACGGAGCCCGGCACCGCCACGCCGTTGGCATCCGTCACGCGGCCGGAGACCGACCCCTGCTTGGGCAGCACGATGTCGACGTCGAGCTCCTGGCCGCGCTGGTTGAAGCGCACCCAGCTCTCGGCCTTGCGGAAGATCACCCCGTCGTCCGTGACCGCCTCGATGGGGAAACCCCAGAACGTCGGCGGCACCAGCTCGAAGCTGAAGCGACCTTCCGCGTCCGTCGTCTTGTCATAGTCCGAGAAACTCGGATGGTGCAGCTTCACCGTCGCGCCTGGAACCGGAGTCACGCCGTCCTGGCCGAGCACCCGACCGCGGATCGTTCCCGTGAGATTCCTCTCGAACAGGAAGTCCTGGGTGTGGACCTCGCCGTTCTCCACCAGCTCCGAGCGCACCGTCTTGCTGCCGTAGAAGGCGTTGGTGACCGTCAGCACGTACGGACCCACCAGCACGTTGGGGATCTCGTAGGTGCCGTCGGCGTTGGTGGGGATGTTGTGCGACTCGGCGTCGAGCCCCACCAGCTCAAAGCGCACCGCCGTGGTGCGGTAGGTGACGATGGCCGTGATGCCCACCGGCTGGCCCGAGTCGTTTTCGGCCTTCACGGTGCCACGGATGGTTCCCCGCTTGAAACGGATGGTGACGAACGGCGTGTCGCCGGTAAAACGAATGACGGCCGTGGTCTTGCCGCCCGCCGACCCCTTGAAGGCGTGCACGCCGTAGCTACCGACCCCCAGATCCGGCAGGGTGAAGCGGCCCGAGCTGTTCGTAGTCGCCGTGCGGTACCACTGCTGGTCTGAAGCCGCGAGATGCACCGTGGCGCCCGACACCGGGGAGCCGTCGAAGCCCAGCACCTCGCCCGCAATGCCGCCGACCGTGCTCACCCCCTGGAAGTAGAAGTTCCGGTTGACCACCTGACCTTCCGTGCCGATGGTCACCGTCTCCGACAGCTTGACCTTCTTCTCCAGGTCCGCCGCCGAGATGTTGCGTGTCCCCGCGTAGACCCCTTCCAGGCGGTAGAAGCCCGAGGCGTTTTTTTTTTTTTTTAAGGGGTTCACCGAGTTCTACACGATGACGCCGAACATGGGCGTCGTGGTGCCGTTCTGCTGCTTGTAGACGTAGCCCTCGACCACGCCCCGCTGGTCGCGCATGACCAGGTTGACGGTGTTGACCTGGTCGGGCTTGAGCTCGAAGAAGACCTGGACGCCGGACTGGCCCGTCTCGCCTTCGAACGTCTCGATCTCGCCCCGCCCTGCCGGCACCAGACCGAAGTCGAACGTGCCGTCCGAGTTGCTCCTGCGCGTCCCGACCAGGTTGCCGTTGACGTAGAGCGCCACGTAGGCGCTCGACACCGGCGTCTCGCCGTCCGGACGCAGGATCCGCCCCCGCACCTCGCCGTTGGTCGGCGGCGCCGAGGGCAGGCGCAGGATCACCAGGTTGTGGTCGACCACGCTGCCGGCCGCCGGCACCTCGACCGTCTTGACCACGAAACGACCCTGGCCGTCGTTGGCGGAGAGGGTGATCGTGCCCACCGGCACGTCGGCCACGGTGTAGTTGCCGTTCCCGTCGATGCTCGCGCCCCGCCCTTCCCGGAACACCGGGCTCTCCGCGATCACCCGCGCGTCCACCGGCACGGAGCCATCCTCGTAGGTCACCCGGCCGCGGATCGTGCCGCGACCCAGCATGAGGATGTCGAGCTGCACGACGGACCCCACGAAACGCACCCGCCCGGTGGCGCTGCCGCTGTAGCCCGAGGTCGAATCGGTGGCCTTGAGCTGGTAGACGTCGCTGCAGGCGGTCTGGCGCACGTAGTCGAAGAGGAAGCTCCCCTGCGCGTCCGCGCGCACGATCGCCGTCTTGTGCGTGCGGCAACCCTCCTCGCAGAACAGGCACGGATCCCCCTCCCGCAGCACCACCTCGGCGAACGGCACGGGCTGGCCGTCCGGTCCATAGACCTTGCCCGACACCATCGTTCCCGGCTGCGCCGTGGACGGAATGTGCACCTCGACCGTCGACGCTACGACCTGCTCGCCCAACGGGTTCTTGACCTCTCTCACCGTCAGGTTCTGCGCCACGTAGGGGCTCAAGGGGTTGTTGAAGGTGACGCGCACGATGCGGGCGTTTCGCAGCCCCTTGAAGAAGTTCTCGACGGTGTTGCGGTTGGCGTCCAGAACGTCCTGTTCGGTGGGCACGTTGGCGCCGTCCGAGACCTTGCCGGGAATGGTGAAGTGGCGGGGATCGCGGGGATAGAGGGCCCGCCAGTCGACGTCGCTCGTGAACAGGACGTCGACCACGTGCCCCGTGGGATCCGCTTCGGTGTTGAGCACGGCGCCCAACACCTGGAACGGCCGGCGCGTGAGGATCTGGATCGTGCCCGGCACCTGGTCGTCCACCGTGCCGTCGCCCTGGCTGTCGACGGACAACGTGAACGACGTGTCCGCGGCACGGAACTCGACGGTGGCCGTGCCGCCGGCCGCGAGTGATACGTTCTCCCAGCGCACCATGCGCAGGGTTCCGGCAGCGCCCGGCACCAGCACGTGGAGCCCCGCCGAAACCGCGTTCGCCGCGCGGAGGGTCGCCCGGTAGCCGCCTGCTTCCGGCACCGCCATCAGGGCCATCTGGGCGCTCGCCGAAAGCACGTAGAGGTCCCCGAACGGCAGCTCGCGTAGCCGCGCGGCGTCGTTGCCACCGCTCCGGAGGCGCTGGCCGCCCGTGCGGCTTTCGATCTCCAGAGCGACACCCGCGCCCGTGGCGAGCGCGCCGTCCATCACCGGCAGATAGCCCGTGGTCTTCGTGAAACGGTCGAAAGCCGACTTGGGAGACGTCGCCGACGCCTCGGCCGCGAAGATCGAGCTCAGCGAGGCCCCCACCCGGGCACCCTTCTGAGTGGTACGCCGCAACAGGTCCCACTCCCAGTCGGCGTCGCGCGCTCCGGTCCATTCGGCCGCGAGCTGAGCGGCGCTGTCGAACAGGTTCTCCCCCAGGGCCACGTGCCGACCCGCCTGGGCGAGTTGGTAGACGCGGTTGTCCACCATCGACCGCGCCACCCGCGGCAGGTCGGACCGCAGAAGCGACGGCGGCGCCGTGGCGAGCGAGAAACCGAGCCCTACCAGGTTGAGCGAATTGCGCAGGAGATCCGGCGGCAGGATGTCCGCGGACCGCGGCAGGATGATGGCGGCGGGCGAGAGCGGGATGCCGTTCTCCCCAACCCCCACCGTCAGCTCGAACGTGGGCAGGATCTGCGACGAGCTGCGCACCGCCGTGGCCACCACGCGGCCCGTGCGTTTCGAGCGCAGCCGGAACTCCACCAGCTCGGCGTCTCCCGGCAGGATGGTGACCGTCTTCTCGTTCTCCCCCACTACCTCCGCGCCCGAAAGCTTCTCCAGCGGCAGCTTCACCTTGAGCAGGTTCGCCGGCGCCGTGCCCGTGTTGGTGACCGTCAGGAGCAGGTTGTACTCCTCGTCCGCGCGCACCACGTCTGGATGGGTGATGGTGACGTTGAGTGTGGGGTCGCGGACGATGACGGCGCCCTGGGCTTGGCCGGTGATCCGGCGGATCTGGCCATCCGCGAGCCCGGTGAGCGTCCCCTCCAGGTCGAACTTCACGATGTGCGTGCCTTCGCGCAGACCCTCGACCAGCACCTCGGCCTGGCCCGAAGCCTGAGCCACCAGGAACGTCAAGTCGTCCGCCGTGCCCAGCCGGCCGTCCGGACCGGGCACCCGCACGGGCACCGGCACTCCCAGCGGGGTCGGCGGCTCGGTCTTCGCCTGACGAAGCCCCGGAGGAAGCGTGATCCGGGCTGTCAGGTCATGAATCTGCAGCCTGTCACCCGCCGGCGCGCCGTTCTGGGCGATCAGCATCACCGAGAAAAACTGGTGGAGCAGGCTGACGTCGGTGGGGAACATGATGACCCCGGGAATGGGGATCTGGTCCTCGCGCGTGCAGTCTCCCTCGATGTCGAGACAGCCGCCGTAGCTGGTGTCTCCTTCCTCCGATTCGAGCTCGAGCTTGAAGGGCGCCATCCGCGGGGGCTCGAAGCGCTGCGACGTCGCCTGCCAGGGCGGCGCCTCATAGTTCATGTGGTCCCAGAGGATCGCCTGCTGGTCCTTGCCGGGGCCGAAGTAGACGACCGGCAGGTTGTAGTTGACGGTCTCGCCCGCCACGGCGAAGGCGAAGGTGAAGTTGAAGGCCTGGAAGCTGTCGTCGTCGACGACGATGCCGTAGCTGCGGATCTCGTCGAGCGTCAGGGCGCGCGAGGTCACGCGGGTGATCAGGACCTGGGTCACCAGCACGGCCGCCGAGCGCGGCTCGGCGTAGGCCAGGAGGTCGTCGCCCTGCACGAGCCGGATGTTGTCCAGCCGGTACTCGCCCTGGAGGCGCAGGCGCGGGATGCGAAAGGGCTGGTTGGGGACCGTCTCCAGGACCAGGATGCCATCGACCTCGGGACCCGTGAAGTCGGCGAGCACGCGCAGGTCCCGCGGCAGGACCCCGCGGCTCGCGTCGTAGCCCTCCAGGTGGGTGTCGACGATGGTGGGAGTGTCGAAGGGGACCGTCTGGCTCTCCGGTGACACCGTGAGCCGGCTGCCCGCGATAAGCAACTGCGCGTTCGCGAGGTCGCTGGCTACCGCAGACCGCGGCGAGACGAACAGAGCGAACCCACTCCCGACGAACACCAGCAGACGACTCAGAAATCGCTTCCCGGTCATGGCTCTCCCATCCAGCGCCGGCTCCGGAGGCGACACGAGTCACAAGCCCGGTTCACAACAGGCGGAGTCCGCTTTCACGGTTGGTTACTGCTGATTGAGGATAGAGCACCGGAATCCTGGCAGTAAAGCAAATTGAAGAATCTTGCTACAGATCGATATTTCCGCATGAGCGCCCAAATAGACGGCACCCGCGCACGCCTCCTTTGTTGCGCTCACTGTGGCCGCCCTTCGAAACCAGCAGGCACACCCGTTCGAGGAGCGGGGCCAGAACCCCCATCGCACGGCCTCCCGGAGCTCTGCCGCGAAGACCGGCAGCTCCACTCGCCGGTCGGCGAGCCACTCCCCCGCTCCGAGCCAGGGCTCCAGGGCGTGGAGGAGGAGCACCGGGCCGGGCTTCCTGCCCCAGACGAACCAGGCTTCGTGGGTGAACAGCCCGTCCGGCTCCCGCCCGCCGTCCTCCGCGCCGTCCAGGTACTCGAGGTTCACCCGCCAGGGCACCCCGACCGCGGCCATCGCCTCGGCCAGCCAGCGGCTCTTGTCGCGGCGCACCAGAGCGAAGAGCGCGGCGTCGAAGCGGGTCTTCAAAAGTTCGGAAAGCACCCGCGCCCGCCGGGCCCCAGACGAGAAGCTCCGACACGTGCGGGTTGCGGGCGAGCACCGGCTCCGCGAGCGGGCCGGCCACCACGATGATCCGGGCCTGCGGAAACGCGCGGCGTGCGGCCCGCAGCAGGGGCGTGAGCCAGAGGCCGTCGCCCACGCGGAAGCGCGACTGGTGGACGAGCACCCGGCGCGGGCGCGCGGGCCTCCTCCGCCACGATCCATCGCGGAGAGACATCGGAAGCGTGGAGGTCCGGCAAAACCATCGCCCGGCGTCGGAGAGCCTGTTACTCTTTAGCGGCAAGAAGAATGGAGCATAGCGAGGACGGATGCAAGACCCGCGGAGGGACTTCTCTCACATCCTATGGCTCGGCGGCTCCACCTGCGCCGGCAAGACGACCGTGGCGAAGCGGCTGACGGCAGCCCACGGCCTCCGCGTCTACCAATGCGACGAGGCCTTCGAGGAGCACCGGCGCCGCGCGCGGCCGGACCGCCATCCCGGCTTCCGCCGGCTCATGGACCTCTCCGCCCGGGAGCTGTGGAGCCTCCCCGTGGACGAGCAGGTCCGGAGCCTCCTCGCCTTCTACGCCGACGGCCTCGAGATGATCCTTGAGGATCTTCGGACTCTGCCCGCGGGCGGCCCCGTCCTCGTCGAGGGGACCGGTCTCCTTCCCGGAAGGATCGCCGCTCTGGCGGGAGATCCCCGGAAGGTCCTCTACCTGATCTCGACCCCGGACTTCCGGCGCCGGCTCTACGCGGAAAGAGGCGGAAGGGTCCGCGAGATGCCCGAAAGTGCCTTCGCCCGCGACGACGAGCTTGCCCAGAGGCGGGCCGACGAGGCCACCGCCCTGGGGCTGCCGGTGCTCGCGGTGGACGGGACCCGTACGGTCGAGGAGACGGCCGAGCTGGCGGCGCGCAGCTTCGGGTTGGGTCAGGAGGAAGCCGAGCCCCTCACGGAATCCTAGGCAGCCACCCCGCGTGCCAGCGGGAGCTCTCGGGCGGGCCGTCGATCTCGGTCCACGACCCGCGCAGGCTCTTGAATTCCGGCAGGATCGGCCGGATCTCCTCCTCCCAGAAGGTCTCGACGTCGTCGAACGTGCGGAGGCGCGAGGGGCGGCCCGGGTCCCAGGCCGCGAGGAGCTCGCGCTGCCTGGCCTCCAGCCAGGCCACGACATCCTCCACCATGCGCTCGCCCACCCGGCGGTCGGAGACGGCGGCGTCCGCGCCCACGGCAAAGCCGGAGGAGAGGCGCGAGAAGTCCACGCAATCCGGCTCCAGGGCCCAGAGGAGAGACGTTTCCACCTTGCCCGCGTGGTCGCCGTCCGCGCCCTCGAACCCCGGCCGGTTGGCCTCGAAATCCGGGAGGCCGTGGAGGCGCATCCGGACCCATGGCTGGAGCTTCTCGACCAGCGTCTTCCGATCGTGCCAGTTGGGGCCGTAGTGGCCGGTCAGAAGGATTGCGGCGTGAAAGCCGAGCCGCTCGGCGGCCCGCACGTGGTAGCAGACGTTCTTGAAGTGGACCCAGGGCGGGACCGCGGTGAGCCACGGGCGGGCCTCCCCGACGTGGCGCTCTCCCCAGATGGCGTAGCGGCCGACCTCGTGGACGTGCCAGGAGTCCGGAGGGGCCACGATCCCTCCGTGCAACCGGGCGATGGCGGTCTCTCCTCTCTTCAAAGATCGATGGGTTAATCACTGGATTATAATCCCGCCCAATCCCAGACGTCCGATCCCAGGAGGAGCCGTGGAGGCGATCACCCAGGCGCAGAGGTTCTTCTTCGAAGCCAACGGCTTCCTCGTGGTCGAGGACGCGCTGACCCCGGAAGAGCT
>CAXTNS010000195.1:4290-10381 GCA_964245465.1 uncultured Thermoanaerobaculia bacterium | reverse complement strand
CGCACCTGCTACACTCCGCCCCTCAAGTTGGCCGGCGCCGTTCGCCGGAGGAGGTACTTCATGATTGAGATCGATCGCGAGATCACGCGGGACTTCGAGCGCGCCAGCGGGCTCGAGTGGCTGGAGACCAACGGGTTGGGCGGTTGGGCGGGGACCACGGTCGCCGGGGTCCACAGCCGCCGATACCACGGCCTGCTCGTAGCCGCCACCCAGCCGCCGGGGCGGCGCATGGACCAGTTGTCCCGCTTGGACGAGACCCTCCACGCGGAGGGCGAAAGCTTTGAGCTGAGCTGCAACCAGTTTCCGGGCACCGTGGTGCCCCGGGGTTATGAACACCTGGCCTCGTTCCGCAAGGACCTGTTTCCGGTCTTCGATTTCGAGGCAGGCGACGTCAGGCTGCGGAAGACAGTGGCCGCCGTGGACGGTGAGAACACGACGCTCGTGCTCTATGAGGTGTTGGAAGCGCCCGGCCCGTTCATCCTGTCGCTGCGGCCGTTCCTCGCGGCCCGCGACGAGCACGATCTCGCCGCCGCCAATCCCCGGATCAACCAGGAGGCGCCGTTCGAGAACGGCATCCTGAGCCTCCGTCCCTATCCCGACGTCCCCGAGCTGTTCGTACAGGTGCCGGGAGCCGATTTCCGTCCCAATCCCCACTGGTGGTACCGCTTCGAGTACGAGCGGGACCGACGACGGGGCTTCGATTTCCAGGAGGATCTCTGGACTCCGGGCGTCCTCGGCCGCGAGCTCAAGGCGGGCGACCGGCTGGGCATCGTCATCTCGACGCGGAACCCGAAGGGACGAGATGCCTTCGATCTGTTCGGGAAGGAACGGAAGCGCCGCGAGAAGATCGTCAAGGCTCTTCCCGTCCAGGACGATCTCGCCCGCCATCTCGCCCTTGCGGCGGACAGCTTCGTGGTGCGCCGGGGACCCAATCAGCGGACTGTGATTGCCGGGTACCCAGGATTCGGCGAGCGGAGCCGCGACGCCATGATCGCGCTCCCCGGCCTCTGCCTGGTCACCGGGCGGTTCGAGGACGCGAAGAAAATCCTGCGCGCCTTCGCCAAGAGCCTCCACAAGGGTCTGCTCCCGGACCGGCTGCCCGAGAAGGGCGAAGACCCGGAGTACACCTCGGCCGACGCCTCCCTGTGGCTGTTCGTGGCTGCTTGGAAGTACCTCCAGGCGACCGGGGACGAGGCGTTCGTGCGCGAAACACTCCTGGGGGCCTTGCGCAAGGTCATGCACGCGTACGACCGGGGGACTCTCCACGGGATCAAGGCAGACGCGGACGGTCTGCATTCGGCGGGGATGGGGGGCAACGCGCTCTGGTTCAACGCCCTCGCCATCCTGGCCGAGATCGAGACCCGCGTCGGCGATCCCGAGGAAGCCAAGCGGCTGAGCCAGCGGGCGAAGCGCGTCCAGAAGCGGTTCCAGGAGACGTCCTGGAATGAGGAGCCCGGTCAGGTCTTCGCCCTGAGCCTGCCGTTCCCTCTGCTACCCAAAGCGAATGCGGTGAAGGTCCTGGCCTCGATCGAAGAGAAACTGGATCCAGGGATGCTCGGCCCCTACCTGACAGCTCTGGTGCGGGTCCGCGGCGCCGCCGGCCGCAAGAAGGCCCTCTCCGTCCTCGAAGCCCTGAAGCCCCGACTGGCCGAGGCGGACGCCCAGGCGTGGAGCGTGGCCGAGGTGCTGCGGGCGTACGTGGAGGATCTGCAGGGTCCGTCCAGTAAGACCCGGTGAAACGTTTCTGGAGGGAGCGTCACTTACCGGTGAAGCCCCCTCCTTCTGGTCTTCTCCCCTGGGGGCTCTTTTTTTCTACTGTCTCTTCCGGACGATGCCGGTCAGGCCGGCGAGGAAGAGTGGCACCAATACCCAACTGACCGCGGAGATCAGCAGAGCGTAGGCGTCGTAACGCAGCCCGAGCCCCGGGATGACCCGGGGCGAGGGTACGTAGTTCGGCTCCCCCAGGAAAAGCAGCATCGGGAAGTGGCAGCGCAGGGCGACTCCCAGCGTCATCCAGGGATTTTGCGCTTCCAGAGGCAGAGGGTCGGGCGTGGCGGCGGGCCTCTCGTTGTAACTCACCAGCGACCCCGGCTGCGAGAAGACCCAGCACGAGAGCACGAAGGCGATCAGGAACAATCCGATGAGCCTCTTGGGACGGACACCGTAGCCAATGGTGACGCCCAGAAGGAGCCACTTCAGCCAGCGGCTGAGGAAGGACGAGTGGCCGGTCACCAGATCGCGGTCGCTCATCTGGAGATAGACCCGCCGCGCGGCTTCGTCCAGCCCCTTGTTGTTCAGCCAGCCCTCGACCGCCAGATAGGTGCTGCGCTTGAAGGGCCGGGTGCGCCGCAGCAGCTCGGTGTACTCGCACTGGCCTTCGCAGCACAGGAGGTCCAGATCGTCGAAGGTCATGCCGTCGGCGCTCAGGCTTTCGGGGAGGCGGTGCCGGATCGAGAGCTTCGACAGCCGGGCGCGGTCCAGCCTGAGGCGGGGCTCTTCTGCCTGAGGCTCCTGATGGCCGGAGAGCATGCGGCGGAAGAACTCGCGCCGCCAGCGAAGGTCCGACGACGGCCGGTCCGTGGCTTCGAAGAGCCGGCCGTCCAGGATGAGCTCCTGGATCTGGGCGCCGGAGAGGTCGAGACGGCCGCGCACCTCCACGTGGCCGGGGACGTCCCGGCCGGAGGCGTCGGGACGGGCCGCGTAGAACTCGTCGTCGAAGGCGCAGAGCATGCGGCCGTTGACGACGGTCCTCTGGAGGTCGAGATCACCCCCGATCACGGCGCGGTCGATCACGAGGACGTGGGAGATCCGGGCCGAGGTGCCGAAGACGCCGCCCAGGATCTCGGGACGGAACCCGCCGTCCGGGCAGATCCGCAGGCCGCGCCCGATCTCGGCACCGTGGAGCGCCAGGTAGTGGACGCATCCATCCACACGGGGAGCGCAGCCGATGCGGGCGCCACCGAAGTGGGCGACCCCGCCGATCCTGGCCCCGGCGAGAGTCACGGGGCCGAAGATCTCAGTGCGGTAACCGCCCGCCGTCGAGCAGCGGAGATCCTCGCGGATCTCGGCGCTCCCGAGGTTGAGCCCGGCCCGGGGCTCCTCCTCGCGGCTGACGCTCAGGCCCCGCAGACCGACCTGCCCGCCGACCCGGACGCCGAAGAGCGACATCTCCCCGAGCACCATGGGACGGAATCCGTGGATGGGCTGGCAGAGGAAGTCCCCTCCAATCCCGGAATTGCTCGCGTCCAGGTTCCCATCGATCCGGATACCGCAAAGGTCGACGTGGCCGCCCACCGACAGCCCCGCCATCCGGACACAGCCCTGGATCTCCGCTCTCGCTCCTTCCAGGGACTGGCAGAAGACGTCCCCCGTGACGCGGGCGATCTGGAAGTCGACGTCCCCCTCGACCTGGATGCCGTCGAAGGAGACCTCGCCGAGACAGGCTTGGCGCAGGGACAGCGAGACCTCCGAGTGGAGGTGCGTCGCGTTGAGCCGCCCCTTGACCTCGATCTGGTCGAAGTTGTGGCGGAGGGGAGGCCGGTCGCCCCGGTAGATCCGGGCACGCGGGAGCTTCAACTGGCCGTCCACCCGGGCGGCGAAAAGATTCAGGTTCTGCCGGAACTCGCAGCCGGAAAGGTCGACCGTATGAGCAAAGCGCGCTTCGCTCATACGGACATGGCCGAGGAAGACGGTGTGGGTAAGGACGAGCCGGTGAGGGTATTCGACGCCGTCCAGGTCGACGTCGCCCTCGACGATGGCACCGTCCAGGCGGACGGGCCGCCCTTCGCGGATCCTGGAGACCAGCTCGGCAGCCTGGAGAGCCTCCCTGTATCCGGCGGAAATGGGAATGGCCATGAAGCTACAGTGTACGCCTCCCCTCTCCCTTCCGCTCCCTCTCGGTGGTACCGTTCCCCCGGAGTCGCAGCATGAGCGTTAATCCCCAACAGGTCATCCTGGTCGGCAATCAAAAGGTCCTCCTGCCCAAGGGGGTCACGGCCCTGGACTGGTCGCTCGAGCGGATCAACTATCAGAACCCCCGCATCCGCTCGTTCCTGGGCTGCATTCGTCTCATTGAAGGGGTGCTGGAGAGCAACTACGCCCTGCTTCACTGCTCGCCGGAGCGCCTGCTGGACATCTGGGGCAAGGTACGGCAGGTCGCCCACCTGATCCGCACCCAACTCGCGCCGCTGCTCGAAGCAACCTCGCGCATCCCGCGCCTGGAGGAGGCGCGCCAGAGCGCCGAGATGGCTCTCTCGATGCTGGACACCCACGTGCTGCGCGGGCTCGACCGGTTCACGGACGACGTGCCGCCCGGACAGATCATGGAGGTGAGGAAGCTCCTCTGCGTTTCGATCGGCCAGATCCACTCCTTCCTCCACGACACGTTCGGCGAGGTCATGGCGGCCGACCCGCGGAGTCTTCACGACGCGGATTACTTCCTGTCGCGCCGCTTCCCCCGAGACATCGAGGAGGCGGAGTGGCTCCACGCCACCCTGATCCGGCTGGGCGAGTACCTGGCGGAGCTGGATGCGGACCGGCAGAAACACCTCGCCCGGGTGGCCGTGGCCGTGCGGCGGGACGAGACGGTGCCCGCTCCGGACCGATGGGGGGCCACGGCGGGCTTCCTCAAAGTGCTCCTCTCCGGGCTCACCCCCAAGCTCAAGGAGGTGCTGGCCCTGCGGGGGGTCCGGTTCTACGAGATGGAGATCCTCGACCGCCACGCCTTCGAGATCCCCCACCGATGCCGCCTGCTGCTCGATCTCCACGAGACGGCTTTCGAGGCGGTCGAGGGGATCAAGGCGGGCGTGGGCGCCTCGCAGCCGGAGAAGGAGCAGGGCGTGCGCGACCTGATCCAGTGCCACGCCGCTTTCAGCCGCAGGATCGCCGCCCAGATCTCGGAGATCGAAACCGTCCTGCGCGACCTCGTGGCTTTCGTCCCCCTGTGGATCGAGGCGGTCGAGAAGCGCCGCGCCCT
The DNA here is from genome assembly GCA_964245465.1 of uncultured Thermoanaerobaculia bacterium. Classification (GTDB taxonomy): domain Bacteria; phylum Acidobacteriota; class Thermoanaerobaculia; order Multivoradales; family UBA5704; genus DATARR01. Next base: position 5,406 of record CAXTNS010000195.1, on the reverse strand, counting down.
CCTGCTGCGCCGGGCCGCCGAGGAAGGCGGATCTCGCGAGGCGGAGTAGGTCCTCCCACTCCATGCACCGCCGGCCCATCCTCCTCGCCGGAGCGCTCGCGCTCCTCACGCTGACCGCCTTCCTGCCGTCGCTCTGGAACGGCTTCGTCAATCTGGACGACTCGCTCTACGTGACCAACAACCGCGTGGTGAAGAAGGGGCTCACCTGGGAGGGCCTCGCCTGGGTACGGACCGCCAACGTGGCCAACAACTGGCACCCGTTGACGATGCTCTCCCACATGGTGGACAGCGAGCTCTTCGGAGTGAAAGCGGCCGGCCATCACGGCACGAGCCTCCTCCTCCATCTGGCGAACGTCCTCCTGCTCTTCGAGGTCCTGCGGCGGATGACGGGAGACCCCTGGCGAAGCGCCGCCGCGGCCGGTCTCTTCGGAGTCCATCCTCTGCGCGTGGAGTCCGTGGTCTGGGTGGCCGAGCGCAAGGACGTGCTGAGCGCCCTGTTCTGGATCCTGGCCCTGGGCGCGTACGACCGCTACGTCCGCGCGCCCTCGCCGAAGCGGTACCTCCTCGTGGCCCTGGCCATGGTTCTGGGCCTGCTGTCGAAGCCGATGGTGGTGACGCTCCCCTTCGCCCTCCTGCTGCTGGATGCCTGGCCTCTCGGTCGCCTGAGGCTCGACGAGACCGGCTGGGCGCGGCGGCTCGGGCGGTTGACGGTGGAGAAGCTCCCGCTCTTCGCTCTTTCGGTGGCAGGCAGCGTGGTGACCATCCGGTACCAGACGACCAGCCTCGTTTCCCTGGAGCTCATGCCGTGGAGCCTGCGCCTCGCGAACGCCGCGGTCTCCTACGCGGCCTACCTCGGCAAGACGATCCTACCCCGGAACCTGGCGGTCTTCTATCCCATCCCGCTCGAAATCCCCGCCTGGAAGGCGCTGGGAGCGGCCGCCCTGCTCCTCGTCCTGACGGCGCTCGCCGTGTGGAAGGCCCGGAGGGCGCCCTGGTTCCTGGTCGGCTGGCTCTGGTTCCTGGGGACGCTCGTGCCGGTGATCGGCATCGTCCAGGTCGGCCGCCAAGCCATGGCGGACCGCTACACGTACATCCCCTCGATCGGGCTCTCCCTCG
>CAXTNS010000195.1:0-4280 GCA_964245465.1 uncultured Thermoanaerobaculia bacterium | reverse complement strand
CCCGCAATGTCGGCGATATCGTCAAGCCGGCGCTGGCGGACCGCGCTCGCCGGAGCCACCGTCCTGATCCTCCTCACCCTGACGGCGGTCACCTGGGTCCAGGTGCACTGCTGGTCCAATAGCGTTACCCTGTTCCGGCACGCCTTGGCCGTGACCCAGGGCAACTACGTGGCCCACGTGGCCCTGGCCAAGTCCCTGGCCGGGAAGGGAGATTGGTCCGGCGCGGCGGAGCAGTTCCGGGGCGCCCTCACCCTGAGACCGGGGCTTCGCGAGGCCCGGATCGGTCTCCGCGAGAGCCTGCGCAGAGCCGGCCTGTCCGGGAAGGAGCGGGCGGCTGGCTAAAACAGGGCGCCCACATGGGGGCGCCCCTACATCAGCCTTTCACCAGTTCGACCCGCCGGTTCTGGGTACGGCCGGTCCCCGTGTCGTTCGACGCCACCGGCTTGGTGGCGCCGAGGCCGACCGCCTTCAAGCGCGCGTCGTCGATCCCGGCTGTCTGCAGGTAGGCCTTGACGGCTTCGGCCCGCCGTTTCGAGAGCTGCAGGTTGTGCTCCGCGGTCGCCGTCGAGTCGGTATGCCCCTCGATGGTGAGCTTCCAGTCGGGCTTGGCCTTGAGCAGGGCCGCGATGCGGTCGAGCGTGGGCTTGGACTCGTCCTTGATGACGTCGGAATCCGAATCGAAGTTGATGCCGTAGATCCGTGCCCGGCCGAAGTCCTGGAGATCCTTCGTGATCTGTTCCTGGGCGCCGCCCGACCAGTGGGGGCAGGTGCCGACCGTGTTGGTCTTCTTCTTGCCGTTACACTGGCCGCCACCGCCGCCGGTGTCCCCCTCGTGCCACCAGAGCCCGAACATCTGCTCACCGTCCGGCGAGAAGACCATGACCGCCGGCCCCTTGTCATCGCCCGCCTCGCGCCAGGTGAACTTCATGATGCGGCCCTCGATACCGCCGTCCAGCACGCCTTCGTCGTGCTCGTAGCAGCCGGTCACGGAGGTCCCCTGCTGCCGGAGGTGGAAGTCGCCGTAGTCCGTCTCGTAGGTGCCGCTCACGTCGGGGAAGGGCGTATGCGTGAGCTGCGTGCCATAGGCCCGGAAGTCCATCAGCTCCAGGTAGTCCTTGGCGCCGTGGTTGTTCTTGACCGTCAGGCGCACCCAGCGGCCCGACACCTCGGCGGAGACAGGGAACTTCTGGCGGTCGGTCTTGTCTTTGAGGGAGACCTGGGCGACGGTCTTGAAGCCGTCCTTGGCGCTGGTGTCCGAGACCTCGACGAGGAGGTCTTTCGCACCCCGGTTCTCGCCGTCCGTGCTCCCCGTGTCGAGCTCCAGCCGCTTCAGGAGGGTGCGCTCGGGCAAGGCGATCACCGTCACCGCGGGGGTCAGGACCCCCTCGGGACTGGCCCAGCCGGTGTTGGGGAGCTCGTCGAGCATCTGCATGGCGGACCATCCCGAGCCGTACTCCTGGGGCGCCTGGACGATCAGCGCGCCGGAGGAGAACGACACCAGGCTCGGCTCAGGGGCGGCCGGTACGGCGGCCAGCGCGAGAGAGGCTTGGAGGATCGACAGGACCAGAACCAGCGCAGTACGGCGCATCCAACTCTCCTTCGCAGAGGCGTTATAGGATCTATCCGCTCGCGGCGGGCAGTATAGCGCCGGGGCCATTCCGGAGAAGGAGAGCGATGAAGACGCTGAGGAGCTACGTTCGTGGAAGCTGGCACGAGGCCCAGTCCGGCTTCGTGACCCTGGTGGACCCTTCGACCGAGGAGGAGATCGCCCGCGCTTCGAGCGAGGGGATCGATTTCGGGGCGGTGCTCGATTACGCGCGCGAGCGCGGCGGCCCGGCCCTGCGCGCTCTGACTTTCGCTCAGCGCGCCATGCTCCTCAAGGATCTGTCCAAGGTCCTGCGCGACCATCGCGACGAGCTGCTCGACCTCTCCGCGAAAAACACCGGCACGACCAAGCCGGACGGCTCGTTCGCCGTCGACGGCGCGTCGGGCACCCTGGCCTACTACTTCAGCATCGGCCGTGGGCTGGGCGACCGGACGTTCCTCTCCGAGGGAGAGGGCGTGCAGCTCGCCAAGACGGAAGGGTTCTACGGCCGGCACATCCTGGTGCCCCGCCATGGCGTGGCCGTCCACATCAACGCCTTCAACTTCCCGGCCTGGGGCTTCGCCGAGAAGGCGGCCTGCGCCCTCCTCGCCGGCATGCCGGTGATCACCAAGCCGGCCACGGCGACCTCCCTGGTCACGGAGCGGTGCATCGAGCTGATCGTCGAGGCGGGCATCCTCCCCGAAGGCGCCCTGCAGCTCATCGTCGGCTCGACGGGAGACCTCCTGGACCGGCTCGGCCCCCAGGACGTGCTCGCCTTCACGGGATCGGCGGACACGGCCCGGAGCCTGCGCTCGCGCGGCAACCTCCTGGCCGCCAACACGCGGGTCAACGTGGAGGCCGACAGCCTGAACGCCGCCGTACTGGCGCCCGACGTGGCGGACGGCTCGGCCACCTTCGGCCTGTTCCTCAAGGACGTAGTGCGCGAGATGACCCAGAAGACCGGCCAGAAATGCACGGCCGTGCGCCGCATCCTGGTCCCCCAGGACCGGCTCGACGCCGTCCAGGAAGCCCTGATCTCCCGGCTGAGCAAGGTCGTGGTGGGCAACCCGGCCGATCCTTCCGTGAAAATGGGACCGGTCGCCACGGCCCAGCAACTCGAAGACACGCTCCGCGGCATCGGCGAGCTTCAGCAGGGGGCGCGCATCGTCCACGGCTCCGGCGAACGGACGGACGGCGCCGGCGCTCCCGCCGGCAAGGGCTTCTTCGTGCAGCCCACCCTGCTCCGGAGCGACGACGCCCGGAGCGCCGGCCTCGTCCACGAGCGGGAGGTCTTCGCACCGGTCGCGACGCTCCTCCCCTACGACGGCACGGCCGCGGAAGCCGTGGAGATCGTTGCCTTGGGCGGCGGCACCCTGGTGACCTCCGCCTACACGGATGATGCCGGCTGGGCCGGAGACTTCGTCAGCCAGGGCGGCGGCGACACGGGCCGCATCTACATCGGCTCCGAGTCCTCGGCCGCGGACGCGCCCGGCTCGGGAGCCGCCCTGCCGCAGACCCTCCACGGCGGTCCCGGACGGGCCGGCGGCGGCGAGGAGCTGGGCGGGCTGGTCGGCGTGAAACTCTACCTGCAAAGAGTGGCCGTCCAGGGGAGCCGTCCCCTGGTCGACGAGCTCGTGGGGGCCTGATGGACAATCTGATGGACGACAAGGACCGGAGCCTGCGCGATCATCTCCTGGAGCTGCTGCGCGGTGGCAGCGCCCATCTGCACCTGGACAAGGCGCTCGGTGGTCTCGCGCCGGACCTCCGGGGAAAGAAGGCCCCAGGGCTTCCCCATACCGTCTGGCAACTCCTGGAGCACCTCCGGATCGCCCAGTGGGACATTCTGGAGTTCAGCCACAACAAGAGCTACACCTCTCTCGACTGGCCTGCAGAATATTGGCCGAAAACGGAAGCCCCGCCAGACCCCGCGGCCTGGGACCACAGCGTCGAGACCCTGCGCCGTGAGCTTCAGGAGATGCAGGATCTGGTGGCCGATCCCAAGACCGACCTCTACGCGAAGATCCCCTGGGGAGACGGCCAGACGATCCTCCGCGAAGCCCTGCTGGTGGCGGATCACAACGCCTACCACCTCGGGCAGATCGTCAGCGTGCGGCAGGCGTTGGGGGCGTGGGAGTAGGCCTACAGCAGCTCCAGGTTCGCGAACTTCGCCACCAGCTTCCGTTTCCCGGACTTCTCGAAGAAGACGGTGAGGCGCGCCTCGTCCCCATCCCCCTCCATCTCCAGCACGACACCGCTTCCCAGCGTGGGATGGCGGACGCGGCTGCCGCGCTTGATTGTCCGGCGTGGGGCGGAGGGCGCAGGTTCTGGAGGCACCGGACGCGGAGCGGGACGGCCATAGCCAGACCCATAGTTGGAGGACGGAGGAACCGACAGCGCCGCGGGCCGCTGAGGCATCGGCGGAGCGGCGGCAGCCGCGGGGCGTCCCTGTCCCTGGCCGCCGCCGAAGAAGGAGTACACGCTCTGGGCGCGCTGGTCGTAGCGCTCGGAGAGGAACAGATCTGGGCTCGCGGAGACGTCCAGGAACTGGTCCGGCAGCTCGGCCAGGAACGGCGACTCGGCCTGATCCTGGTCGCGGCCCGCGATACGGCGGCGGCGGCAGTTGGTGAGGAACAGCCGCTCCCGGGCGCGGGTCATGCCCACGTAGAGGAGACGGCGCTCCTCTTCGATGTCTTCC
>CAXTNS010000194.1:9562-10414 GCA_964245465.1 uncultured Thermoanaerobaculia bacterium | reverse complement strand
CGTTCGAGCAGGGCGACGAGGATCGACATGGCCTTGGGCGTGATGGCGACCGGCTCACCGCCGCGCGACACGAGACGGCGAACGGGATCGACCCGGAAGCCGTCGAACTCGTAGACCACCCTCTCTCTTTCTTCGTTACGCGCAGGCATCCTGTTCAGTCCCAAGACTCGTCAATCGTTTCCTCCCCAGGAATCACGCCGATGCCGCAGGGGTCCTTACAGGGGGAGCCTGGCCTCCTGGAGCCGCTGGGCGATGGGAATCAGCAAATTTCCCCCAATTCTAACGCAGACTTGAGAACGATTCCACTGGTCAATGGAGAACCCGGGGAAAATCCGGATCCCGGTCCGTCTACAGGCTGTGGGTGAGGACTCGGTAGCAATCGGGAATCGGGCCCATCGGACAGTCGAAGTCCTCACCCTGATTCCTTCCCTCTCTACTCCCGGCTCAGGGCCTTCAGGAACCGCTCCTTCAGCTCCGGGAACCGGTGCCGGTAGTCCTCGCGGCTCCGGTCGATCACGTCGCGGGCCTCGGCCGCGCCGTAGACGTGGGTGATCTCGATGACAGGCTGGGCGGCCTGCTCGGCTCCGGGCGGGCGCTTGTAGGTCAGGAAGTAATGACAAAGACGGTCGATGAGCGCCAGGGGGAGGTCCGAGATTTCCTGGTAGTGGCCGAAGGCCGCGTCCCCCTTCAGGACGGCGACGATCTTGTCGTCCGCCTGGTTGCGGTCGATCAGGCGCAGCCCGCCGACGGGAACGGCCTGGAGGAGGAAATCGCCGTGCGAGAAGTTCTTTTCCGAGAGGACGCAGACGTCCATGGGATCGCCGTCCCCCTCGACCGTCGGGGAGTGGGTCT
>CAXTNS010000194.1:8715-9552 GCA_964245465.1 uncultured Thermoanaerobaculia bacterium | reverse complement strand
GTAGTGGGTCTTCTCCTGGGAGAAGGCGGCCACCTGCTCGCCGCAGTAGGTCTGGGGGATGAAGCCGTAGAGCGTGGGGCAGACGTTCGAGAACTGCTGCGGCCGGTCCACCTTGAGGTGGCCGCTCGGCTTGTCGATCTCGTACTTGACGGTGTCCGTGGGGACGATCTCGATGTAGGCGGTCACCACGTTGGGCGCTTCGGGACCGGCCGGTATGCCGTGCCAGGGATGGGCCTGGAAGAGGTGCCCCAGGAGCTCCCAGGTCTGATCGCGGTCTTTCATGGGCACGAATCCTAATATGATCCGGCCAGGATGCGATGGCTCGCGGTCTGGATCGTCCTGACCGGCGTCTTCTTCGCCGGCCAGCTCGTGGCGCCGCTGTTCTCCAGCGGTCCCTGGGAGTACACCCGGGAAGACCTCGCGCATCTCGCGGCCGTCCCCCTCGCCCAACTCGCCGCGATCTGGATCGTGGTCCTGGTGCGGCGGCACAGCCGGGAGTCCGTCAAGCCTCCTCCCCCGCCGGCTCCTGAAAAACCCGCCAGTCGTCCAGACGCAGAGCGGTGAGCTCCCGTCCCCAGGCGCAGCCGGTGTCCAGGGCCGCGATGCCGCCGCCCACCTTGAGCCCGAGGGCGGCCCAGTGGCCGAAGATCACGGTGACGCCGGCGCTCTTGCGGCCCGGGACGTCGTACCAGGGGCGGCATCCCCGGGGAGCGGCCGTTGGCGGGCCGCTGAAGTCGGCGCACATGCGGCCGTCCTCTTCCAGGGTGCGGAGTCTGGCGAAACCGGCGAGCGCGGCGCGCGCCCGGTCGCTGCCGGAGAGGCCGTCCTTCCAGCGCT
>CAXTNS010000194.1:8410-8705 GCA_964245465.1 uncultured Thermoanaerobaculia bacterium | reverse complement strand
CGTCTTCTGATCGATGGCGGCCAGCAGCTTCGGGGCCTTCTCCCCCTGGAGGCGCTCCTCCACCTCCCGCGCCAGGCTCTCCGCCTCGGCGGGCGTCCAGTCGGGGAACAGGCCGGCGTGGACCATGACGGTCTCGCCTTCCCGGTGGGACAGGGGCCGGCTCCGCAGCCACGCGAGCAGGTCCTCGCGGTCCGGAGCCGCCAGGATCCCGTCGAGCGTGTCGCGCCTCTTGGGGCCGGAGACGCCGGCGGCGCGCGCGAGGAGGTGGAGGTCGTGATTGCCCAGGACGGCCACG
>CAXTNS010000194.1:1501-8400 GCA_964245465.1 uncultured Thermoanaerobaculia bacterium | reverse complement strand
GCGCTGAGCTTTCCGCAGGGCCAGATCAGACACGCCTACTCCCAGTGCTACGAGGTGTGGACGCGGCTGGCCCGCCTGCCGGCGTTGTCCACGGGAATCGTGGACGATCCGCGCCGGCTGGAGGTCAACGCCTACTACCTCCACTTCCAGGCTGCCGACGAGGCGGCCGTCCTGCTCCACGGCCCAGCGCAGCACGTCGAGCGAGCGCGGGCCGCGGTTGACGAGGTCGCCCACCAGCCACAGGCGGTCCTGGCGGGGATCGAAGGCGATGCGGCGCAGCAGGCGTTTCAGGGTCTTGAAGCAGCCATGGACGTCGCCGATCGCGTAGGTCGCCATGGCCATAAAGATCTCGCGGCGGGGAAAGAAAGACAAGGACGGGCACGGACGGTCATGGACGGGCACGGAGGGTTCGAGGATTGATCAGCCAAGCCGCGCTCGCCGACGCCAGCAGGGCGAGCCCGGCGGCGGTGAGCATCACCGCCCGGAATCCCTTCAGAAAGGATTCCTCGATGGCCGTGCGCACCTGCTCCCGCGACTCCGGCACCTCGATCGCGGCCAGCTTTTCTTTCTGCTCTTCGATCGCCCTCCGGGCTTCAGGCGGCAGACCCATGCCGTCGAGGCGGCTGTCCAGGCCTCGACTGAAGACGCCCAGCAGGAGGAGACCCATCGCCGCCACGGCGAGCAGGCCGGCGGCGCGGGAGACGGCGTTGTTGATCCCCGAGGCGATCCCCGCGTGGCTCTCTTCGACCGCGCCCATCACCGTCGTGGTCAGCGGCGCGACGCTGATCGCCATGCCCAGACCGAGGACCAGAACGGCCGGCAGGAACGACGTCCAGTAACTCCCGCTGTCACCGTTCAGACCCGGCACGGCCAGGAGGGCGAAGCCGGCCCCGGCCACGGCCGGACCGAGGATCAGGGGCTTCCTCGCGCCGTAGCGGTCCACCAGGCCGCCGGACCACCGGGAGAGCAGGAACATGAGGAGGATGAAGGGCAGCAGCGCGGCGCCCGCCCCGGTCGCCGAGTACCCCTGGACCTGGATGAGGTTGAACGGCAGGAAGAACAGGGCGCCGCCCAGCGCCGCGTAGAGCCAGAGCGTCAGCAGGTTGGCACCGGCGAAATCGCGGGAGCGGAAGAGGGAGAGAGGCATCATGGGTGTCCGCGACCGGGCCTCGACCGCTACAAAGCCCGCGAGCGCGGCGAGGCCCAGCGCCAGCGCTCCCAGCGACGACTCGATCAGCCCGAACGTGATGCCGCCCAGGCCGAGCGTGGCGAGCAGGGCACCCGGAAGGTCGAGCTTCGCCGGAGCCGCCGGATCCCGGCTCTCCGGGACGCGCCAGAGAGAGATGGCGATCACCAGGAGCGCTAACGGCAGGTTGAGGAAGAACACCCAGCGCCAGGAGGCCCGGTCGATCAGCCATCCACCTAGGAGCGGCCCGACGGCGGCCGTGATGGCTCCGAACCCCGACCAGGTGCCGATGGCTCTCCCCCGCCGTTCCTGCGGGAACGACGCCGAGAGCAGGGCCAGGCTCCCCGGCACCATGAGCGCCGCCGCGATCCCCTGAGCCCCCCGCGCGGCGATCAACTGAGCGGTGTCCGGCGCCACGCCGCACCACGCCGACGCCAGGGCGAACCCCGCGATCCCCAACAGGAACACCCGCCGCCGGCCGAATCGGTCCCCCAGGGCTCCGCCCACCAGCAGGAGGGCGGAAAGGAAGAGGGCGTACGCCTCGACCACCCACTGGACCTCGGCCACCGTGGCCCCGAGGTCCGCCTGGAGCGCCGGCAGGGCCACGTTGACCGCCGTGCCGTCGATGAAGCCCATGCTCGAGCCCAGGATGGTGGCCGCGAGCACCCACGGCTCCACGGACCGGGCTGCCCGCGAAAGCGGCATGGCCTGGCTGGCCAGGACGACGCCCTCGTCACAGGGGTGCCTTGCGATCATCACCGCCCCTCCTCTCCGGTGTAGAGTAGAGGAAACCGAGGAGGAATCCCCATGTTCCGGACCCGTACCGGGCTCACCGTAGCGGCCCTGCTCGCCCTGGTCTCACCGGCCGCGGCGCAGCACGAGATCCAGAAGCCCAAGGACAACTGGCAGAAGCCCGGAGAGATCCAGAAGCCCCGGGACACCTGGCAGCAGCCGGGCGAGATCCAGGTCCCCAAGGGCATCCAGGCCATCCGCACCGAGGAGACGCGGTGCACCAGGCGCTTCTCCGTGGGCGCGGACGCGCTCTTCGAGTTCGACAAGGCCAGCCTCACGTCCGGCGCCGAGGAGACCCTGAACGCCCTCGTGCCGCTCCTTTCCAAGGATGGACGGCAACCCGCGAACGCCACCATCGAAGGTCACACCGACGCCAAGGGCTCCGACGCCTACAACCAGACCCTGAGCGAGAAGCGGGCCCAGACCGTCAAGGACTGGCTCGTGGCCAAGGGCGTGCTGTCCGCCGCGACGCCCATCCAGGGCTGGGGCAAGCGGCGTCCCGTGGCGCCCAACACCAGACCGGACGGCTCCGACGACCCCGCGGGGCGCCAGAAGAACCGGCGCGTGGAAGTGGTGCTCGACCTGTGCAAGGACGCGCGATAGGCTCCGCACTTCATGAAGATGGATAGAAGCACCCTCCCGGCCGGCGGCTCCGATCCCCTGCGACCCCATCCGCCGCTCACGCGGTATTACCAGGACGAAGAGCAGCGCTGGCGGCGCGTCAGCAACTGGTTCAACGGGGCGGCGGGCGACTACGACTGGCTCAACCAGGCCGCGAGCTTCGGCTCCGGGTCCTGGTACCGGCGGCAGGCCCTGCTGCGGGCCGGCCTCGCCGAGGGCATGAGCCTGCTCGACGCCGGCTCCGGCACCGGGGTCATCGCGGCGCTCGGCCAGCAGATCGTGGGCCTCCGGGGCCTGGTCGTCGCCCTCGATCCGAGCCTCGGGATGATGAGCCACGCCGCGCGCCGCGGGGTGAAGCGCCGCGTGCGCGGGATCGCGGAGACCCTCCCCTTCCCCAGTGAGCGGTTCGACCGCCTCACCATGGGCTACGCCCTGCGCCACGTCGCCGACCTGCGCGCCACCTTCCAGGAGTACCGCCGCGTGCTCAAGCCCGGCGGCAAGGTGCTCCTCCTGGAGATCACCCGCCCAACCTCGCGCCTGCAGCACGGCTTCCTCAAGCTCTACCTCGGTCGCGTCGTCCCCTTCCTGGCCCGCTTCGGCCGCGGCGGCCGCACGTCCCGGGAGCTGATGGAGTATTACTGGGACACCATCGAGAGCTGCGTGCCGCCCGAGGTCATCCTCGGCGCCCTCCGGGAGGCCGGCTTCTCGAACGTCGAGCGGCGCGTGCAGAACGGCATCCTCTCCGAGTACACGGGCACCCGGTGAGTACATCCAACGATTGAGCAACGTCCGACATCCGGGCTGGACGGATTCAGCATGAAGTAGAGGACTCAACCTCACAAGCCGTCAGGAGGATTCAGACCATGCTGCGCCATGCATCCTTCGCCGTCCTTGCCTTCCTCATCCTGCTCACCGCCTTCTCCGCCTCCGCGTCCGCCACCGGACAGCCCGCCTGCCCGGACGGCTCGCTGGCCGCCATCTTCAGCACGCCGGAAGAGACCGGCGGCGAGGCGTCGTTCTCGCCCCAGGACGAGGCGCGGAACAAAGCCTGCATCTTCGTTTGCGATCCGTGGTACCAGACCCTGATGTACAGGGGCACGGGCGCGGATTGCACCGCGGCGCAGAACAGTCTGTCCAGCCAGGTCTCCGGTTATGCAGCCGCGAACGGAGTCAATCTGTGCAGGGATGGCGGGGCCCTCGGCTATTGCGGCTACACCGTGCACGTCACCGTCACCTGCCACTGGGATTTCGTCCTGGGGGCGTACTCGAAAGACGGCTACGGCGACATCAAGTGCAAGGACTATTGCTGATCGGTCGCTGACCGGTCGCGGTGCTCGAAAACCTGGGCGAGCCAGAGGCGTATGATGGAGATCATGTCTCACTCCCGCCACCTCGCCCCCTTCCTCCTGAGCCTCCTCCTTGCCGGCTGCGGCGATGCCAGCAGCTTCGACATCGAGGAGGAGGCAAAGCCGCCGGAAGCCGTGGTCCGGTCTGTTGCCAGGGTCTGGCCGGGGGCTCGGATCACCGGCTCCAAGCGGGTCTACAACCTGAGCCTCGATCCCCAATTCTGGGGAGATTACAGTCTCACTCTCGAGCTCCCCGGGAAGTCGGCGCTGGTCCACTCGATCCTCCAGGCCGACGGCACGGTCAAACGACATGGCGGATTTGCGGAAGACCCGTCGACGCAGACGCCGGGACAGAGGTCTCTGCAGCTACGCGACCGTACGTACTGATATTGATCGCGCCGTGAAAACGCTCACTCGTGATCCGGAATCGAGGGGCCGGCGCTGGCGAAGACCGCGTTGAAGACACCCGCCAGACGGATCCCGGCCTGCAGGAGCCGGCGCTTGATCACGGGCATGTTGTCATAGGCGAACTGAAAGCTCAGCTTGCCGTCGCCGATCCGGTAGACCCTCTCCCTCAGCGCCTTGGATTCCACGACCCAGTCGGCGTAGGTGGAGCCCTGCCAGGTCTTGACTTCCTCTGAGGCCGGATGGTCGATGAAGGCGGCGAATTCAGAGAAGCTCAGCTTTTCGTTTTCGATCAACCCGCTGTCCCACACCGAGTGAAGGTTCGACTTCTCGCCGAACCACGTCACCTCGACGCTGTTGCCTCCGAAGTCGGCGCGCCGGCCCACGTGCAGGGGCTGGTGGACGTCGCCCACGAAGTGAACGAGGAATTTGATCGCTTCCCTCTTCGCCTCCGGAGTGGCTTGCGGGTCCCGCAGCACGGCCTCCAGACGTTGCATGGCTTCGAGCACGTCCCCGTCCGGGTCGCGCGCGGTGGTCTCCAGCGTCTCAGCGTCGTCGATGCTGATGAAGTGCCAGGGAGTCGCCTTCTTCCAACTCGGATCGGAGCGGATCTCATCGGGCCAGGTGCTCACCTGGGCCAGGGTCTCGGGACCGATCAGGCACTCCACCGCCCGCGCCGCCTCCTCCGTGAGGTGGCTCTCGGCGATACGGCCCACGATCCGGTGCCCGTTGGGTCCCCAGGCGAAGGCGGCGGCGGGTAGTGTCAGGAGCAGCGCGAACAGAACCGTCTGAGCTCGTTTCACGTCGACCTCCTTGATGGGAACAAGTGGAAGTGGAATGGAAAGACGGTAGCACGCCGGAGCAAAGTTCGCTACCGCCGCACCGTGACGCCGAGCTGAATCAGCCGCGGCGTCCCCAGGGCCTCAACCGGCAATCGTCCTGTCACGACCTTCTCGTCGAAAAGGTTTTCAACCGAGAGGAACAGATCGAGACGGTCTCCGACGGGGCGGCGCAAAGACAGATCCGCCACCGTGTACGAAGGCAGGGAGAACTGATTCAAGTCATCCTCGAATTGATCTCCCGCCCAGCGGCCCTGGAGAAGGACGGCGACGGGACCGTTGAAGGTCAGACCGAGCGAGCCCTGATTCAAAGGGACCTGGGGGACACGCAGTCCGGTGCGCTCGACGCGGGAATCAGTATAGAGATACGACGCCTGGATCTCCCAGCGTTGCACCGGCCTGAAGCGCAGCTCGGCTTCGAGGCCGTCCGCCGTCACCCGGTCCAGGTTCTCGCGGCGGCGCGTGATCAGTTGCGGCGTCGCCGAGATCGTGACGTTGCCAACCGCGCCGTCAATACGATTCCGATACGTGTTCAGACGGAGGAAGAGCGAGGACGACGGGTGAAGGTCGGCCCCAATCTCCGCGCCCACGAGGGTCTCTTCCTCCAGGTCCACATTGGCCTGCGTTTCGACGTTGCCCACCCGGAAGGGACGATAAAGCTCGTTCAAGGTGGGGGCGCGGAAGCCCCGGTATACGGAGGCGCGGAAAGTGACGGCATCCGTGGCGCGGAACAGCGCACCGAGCCGCGGGTTGAAGCTCGTCTGGGAGCGGGCGCTCTCCCAGACGTCGAGCCGTCCTCCGGCCAGGAGGTCGAAGCGGGAGGAGACCCCGAAGGTCTGTTGCACGTAGGCGCCGCCCAGGGTTTGATCCTGATCCTCCCACGTGGCCCGGCGCGCGTCCGCTCCCACGAGGAGACCGCCGCCGGAGCGCCAGGCGGCCGATCCTCCATAACCGCGGGTCGGGAAGTCCTGCCGGGCGGTCAGAAACTCCTGCGACCGGTCGGGCAGGATGCGCGAGAACGTGCTGCGGAAGCGCTGGCTCAGGCCGAAGACGTTCCATTCCCAGCGCTCGCCGGACCCGCCGGCCTCGATCGATCGCAGGCTCGTGTCGTTGGTCTGGAGCGCGGTGCCGTTCTCCCGGTCCTCTTCGTAGGCGTTCACCCCCACGTGATAGCGGCCCCACTGGAAGCGGCCGAAGAGGGTGCCGAAGCCCACGCCGGCTCGGCGGTCCACGGCTCCCCGATCCTCTGGGGAGACGACGTAGAAACCGTCCGTGTCGAACAGCCGGCCCGCGAGGGTGTAACCCCACGTCCCGCCCGAGTCCGAAACATCCGAAGCGAAGACTTCGAGGTCCCGCGTCCCATGATCGCCACCCCGGACGGTGGCTTCGAAGGTATCCTGCCGGGGGGCGCGCGGGAGGAGCTGGACGGCCCCGCCCATGGCCGCGCTGCCATAGAGCTGCGAGAGGGAGCCGCGGGCCACCTCCACGGATTCGAGAGCGGAAAGCGGCACGCGGTTCCACTGGACCCAGCCGCCGAAGGGATCGTTGAGGGGCGCGCCGTCGAGGAGCACCAGGGTGCGGCTCGCCCCGCTCGGCCCGAGTCCCCGCAGGGAAACGCCCTGAGAGGTGGGATGAGCCGTCAGGCTGCCCGACCGGCGCAGCAGGCTGAAGCCGGGGATCTGGCGGAGCTGCTCGTCGAGAGTCAGCCCC
>CAXTNS010000194.1:0-1491 GCA_964245465.1 uncultured Thermoanaerobaculia bacterium | reverse complement strand
GCGAAGGAGGGGGGTGCGGGGGTGGAGACTTCGGGTGCGGACTGCAACAGCCAGAGCGCAAGGAGCGCGGGGGTCAGGGCTGGGGTCATAGCTGCGTTTTGTGGAGCAAAGCCCGTGCCCTGATGGTCCACGTCTCAGGTCAGCTTGTAGTTGAGACTCTGGGCCGTCCGGTCGAGGTCCCCCAGCAGCGCTGGATCGCTCAGAGGGCGGTTGAAGACCGGCGAGAAAGGGAGAGCCAGTTGTGCGCGTTCAAACAGAGCGAACGCAGGCCGGTTGGCACGCATCGAGGAGGCATAGTAAAAACCCTGAGCCTCGGGGTACGCCTCGTACACGGCCCCTGACCAGAGGCGGGAGCGTGATCGAGGACCGGAGTTGATGGCCATGGAGGCTCCGGCTCGCGTAGGCCAGGGGCGGGTGAGATCCAGTAAAACAACGTCGAGGCGGAGCTGAAAACCTACCAGGCAGGGCTCTTCAGCCTCGCGGCTGATCGTGCGGGTGTCCTGGAAGAATTCCGCCAGGCAGGTTGCGATTTCCAAGGCTGCATAGAGGATTGTCCGGTCCTGCGAGCGCGGGGCGCCGTCTTCGTCAAGAAGGTGATGGTCGAAGCGGGCTGTCCGCAAGGGGCCGTACGCACGGAAGGTGTTCCAGAGGACCGGATGCCGGCCTCCTCGCTTGTAGATACGCCATAGCTCGGTCCCAGCGGGCAGCGTTTTCAGCTCCGGCGGGATTCGAGCCAGATCGGCGGGAGGATTCGGCAGCTTAGCCAACAGGCTTGCTCAGAGATTGTCCAGATCGGCAGCAAGCTCCGCCACGATGTTGGGAGAGTGACCGCTGAGCAGCCATTCGCGAGGGCTCAGCCCCTGTTCGAGCTCTCCAGGAACCAGATCAGGGTTCGGGGTGGTGAACCAGTGATAGACCCCCACGGGGTGCAGATCCTCGGGCAAGGCGGGTACGACTTCCTCCAGGCCGGGAAGCAAGCGGTCTCCTTCAAACTGGAAGATAGGGATCTTCCAGGCTCCCCGGATCTGCAGGCCATAGATCTTGCGGGCGGCCAGGAGCTGCCGCACCCGGCTGGGATCCACTCCGAGTTTCTGGGCCGTCTCGCCCGCGGTAAGACTGGTATCACACAGGGCCGCATATTCAGCCGCGGTCCGCGCCAAGGCATTGGAGCTCTCAGCGGCCACTGGCGCCAACTCGAAGCCGCCCCGCTTCAGAGCCGCGACTTCTGGTGCCGAGAGATCAGCCGCCGGGTCAGGGGGAAACAGGGTCCGGCGCATGTCGTGGAGGGCGTCTTCCAACAAGGAAGACAGATCCTCCGGTTCGACCTGAATCCCCCGGGCATGCAGGTAGGCGATCGTGCTCTGCGCAACCACGGATCTCCGCATAGGCCCCTGTTTTCTTGCCCGTTTCGTAGACCTGCCCCGTGCCAGGATCATCTCCCTTCGACTCTCACGCGCTAACGCCGTGAGTCCTCGTGAGGAAGTCTAGCAC